>JAGQQQ010000001.1:11360-11605 GCA_020426125.1 Planctomycetaceae bacterium | reverse complement strand
TGTTTCGTGAAGCGAACGCTGAGGTACCCGAACTGAGCAAGATGGAAGTCGGAACCGTCAGAACGCAACTGTTCAAAGCCGGTGCAAGAGTGCAGGCGACGCATCGCAGGATCTGGTTCAAGTTCGCCAGCCACTGGCCGGGGGTGAGGTTGCTGATTCAGGCTGTCGATGCTGTGACAACTTCCGTGAACGATATTCCTCAACGATGGTCTGAGCAAAACCAGTCCGTCAAACGCCTCTTCGTC
>JAGQQQ010000001.1:0-11320 GCA_020426125.1 Planctomycetaceae bacterium | reverse complement strand
CCTTCGCTCCTCTCCCGCTCAAATGCAGTGCATCCACCACCGCCACGGCATCGGCTGACCCCGGTGCCACAACCGAAGGTCCGAGCTGAGCACCCCGGACAAGCCCCTCCAAATCGCTCAAATTCCACTCAACCAGCCCCGGCGCCTGCCTCCAGCCCAATCGAAAAAATCCAACCCCAAAATCCAACCAACCAAAAACCGGATGCGCAAAGCAGGTTAGGCTTGGTGACCCGCTGCCATCCCATTCCGAGTTGTTCGGCGATGGCGTTCTCTGGTTCCCATCAGCCAAGTCATGGAGTCTCGATTGGGGTAGAGAAGACTCATTGAATTGAGTCTCCCCTTCCCCGATCAAATCCTTATTGGCATCTTCCGCCGCGGTTTTCTACCCTGCGTGCTCAATAGTTGTTCCGACAAGAAGTTCGGAGCGCGAAAAGTTCGACCAGAATCCATCGGGGGAAGGATCCATGGGCAACCTGCTCATTTTGGGGGAGACCGTTTCACAAGGGGCCGTCGCGACCGGTGGCGAGATTGGTTTGATCGGCCATCTTTTCACCTTTCTGATGCTGACGCTCCTGCAGATCGTCCTGGGTTTCGACAATCTCCTCTATATCTCTCTCGAATCGAAACGGGTTGAACCGGAAAAACAGGGGTATGTCCGCAAGATGGGAATTGGCATCGCCATCGCTTTGAGGCTGGTGCTTCTGTTTGTGATCATGGGGGCCATCAAGGCGTTTCAAAATCCCTTCCTAACTCTGGACTGGGAGGGGGTTTTCCATGGCAACTTCACCGGCCATAGCGTCATCGTCCTCTTCGGCGGGATTTTTATCCTATACACCGCCGTCAAGGAAATCTCGCATATGCTCTCGATCGAGCATCTGGATGAGCATCACAACAAAGGGCATAAGTCCGTCAACATGGCGATCACCTGGATCGTGCTGATGAATCTCGTCTTCTCCTTCGATTCGATTCTCAGTGCCCTGGCACTGACGCAAGTTTTCTGGGTGATGGCCGCAGCGATCATTGTCAGCGGAGGTCTGATGATCTACATGGCCGATATGGTCTCCGAATTTCTGAAAAAGAACCGGATGTATGAAGTCTTGGGACTGTTCATTCTGTTCATTGTCGGCGTCATGCTCCTCTCCGAAGGGGGGCACCTGGCGCATTTGCAGTTCTTCACCTACCACGTGGAACCGATGGCGAAGAGCACCTTTTACTTCACACTCGCGGTTCTGGTTGTTATCGACATCGTACAGAGCCGGTATCAGAAGAAACTTCTGGCCCAGAAGAAGGCCGAAACCAAGGAGAAATCGGAGATCACGCAGCCGGCAACCGTTGGATAGTGAAACTCACTGGAGATTTTTCTCAGGCTCGCTCCGAGCGGGGTGATTCCATTTGGAATGGGTTCACTACAATTCCCATTATGAGCAACTTCCATCACCTCACTCCTGGAGCGGAGCGTGTGCTTGAGGAGGCCGAACGCCGGACGCGAGACGAATCGGTGGTCGGGTCTCCTTTCGAACATCTGCTTCGCGCGCTTCTGGAATCCGAGGGCCACGCGTCAGAAAAGTTGCGGTCTGCGGGGATCGTTGTGTTTGACGCAACGGCTGAACGGAACGAAACCGATTCACGGAGTTTTCAAGACTGGCGACGTGAGGTCGTACGCCGGGCGGATCAGTTCGCCATTGGCGTTCTCGAACAGAACGAGACGGGAACGGAGCATCTTCTGCTCGCGGCGATTGCCCTTGACGATGGGATTGCGGCATTCGCTGCGCAGCATGGCCTCACTCTCGAAGTCCTGATTGAAGAATGGCGATCCCCGCCTCCGGAACTTTCCGTTCCGGACGACGCGATGCCGCAGCTTCGTGAGGCGGCGGTTGGTGAGATTGATGAGGCCGCCCTGTTTCGGATCCTGGACGCGTCCGCCAATCGTTGCCGCGAAGGATTGCGCGTCGTCGAGGACTTTGTCCGTTTTGATTTGGATGATGCCATTCTCTCTCGGACCCTGAAGGAGATTCGGCACCAGTTGACGCAGACGCTCTCGCAACTGGGCCAACATCGCTGGGTTTCTTGCCGCGACACGGAACATGATGTGGGGACTCGTGGACAACTCGCCTCGGAACGGCACCGCGGATCCATGCTGGATGTCGTCCGCGCGAGTTGCAAACGGGTTGAGGAAGCACTCCGTAGCCTTGAGGAGTACGGCAAACTTTTCGACGCGGAGTTGAGCCACCGGTTAACACAGTGCCGATACCGGTTTTACACCGTTGAGAAAGGCCTGGAATCAATGCATCAAGGGCGTGACCGGCTTCGCGATTGCTACCTTTACCTCCTTGTGACCGACAGCCATTGTCGATACGGAGCCGAAAAGACGATTCGCAATACAATTGATGCGGGGGTTGATGTTGTCCAGATCCGCGAAAAGCATCTCACCGACCGACAACTGATCGCCTACGGCCAACAAGTCCGGCGTTGGACTCAGGAGGCTGGCACGCTTCTGGTTTTGAACGATCGTCCGGATCTCGCGGTAGCCATCGGCGCCGATGGAGTTCATCTGGGGCAGGACGATCTCGATATCGGGACGGCCCGGCGAATTCTCGGAGCGCGGGGGTTGATTGGCATCTCGACACATCACATCCGTCAGGCTCGGGACGCGATTTTTTCCGGAGCCGACTATTTAGGAGTTGGGCCGGTGTTTCCGTCTCAAACCAAAGATTTTGAGCAGTTTGCCGGACTCGACTATGTCCGCGAGGTGAGTTCGGAGACGTCGATTCCGTGGTTCGCGATTGGCGGAATTACGCAGGAGAATCTTGCCCAAATTCTGATCGCGGGTGGTCGTCGCGTCGCTGTCAGCAGTGCAATCTGCACCGCAGCCAACCCTCGCGGAGTTGCTCAGCGATTTCGAGCCCAACTGCATCAAAACACGGATGCGTGAAAGTCTTGTTTCGATTCAGCCCGCGATCGGTTCCACGGAATAGCTCAGGGATTCCATGATCCGTTCGTTGACGTTGCGTTCTCGGATTGCCATGGCGGTTCGCAATGCGTTTCGAATGGATCGGCCATCGCTCGATCCATGGCAGATCAGACAAACGCCGTCCACTCCGAGAAGGGGAGCGCCGCCCGTCTCGTTGTACTCGTAACTGGCGGCTGCTTGCTGAAAGGCTCCGGCGACTTGTCGTTGTTGTTCCGGCATAGACTCCATCACCTGCGCCGCGAGTTTTCTGAGCATCATCGATGCCATTCCCTCACTGACCTTGAGCACGACATTGCCGACGAACCCTTCGCAGATCACCACGTCCGCTTCCCCGCTGTACAGCCCTCGTCCCTCGACATTGCCAACGTACGACGATTTCACTGGGCCGGTCGAGATCATTTGATGGGCCTCGCGAACGAGATCGGTCCCTTTGCCATCTTCGCTCCCGATGTTCATGATCCCCACGCGAGGCGACTCGATTCCAATGATTTGCTTGGCGAAGACAGAGCCCATGACGGCATATTGAGCCAAGTGCTCCGCCCTCGCGCCGGGATTGGCTCCCACATCCATCAAAATGGCCTGGCCGCTCATTGTGGGCAAGACAACGGCGATTCCAGGGCGTTTAACTCCCTTGAGAAATAAACGGGTCCGCAGGCCTGACGCGACGACGCCGCCTGTATTTCCCGCACTGATGACTGCATCGACTTCACGATTCGCCATCAATTTCCAACAGACTGCAATTGAGCAATTGGGCTTCTTTCTGAGGGCATCGGTTGGCTTTTCCTCCATCCCGACGAATCCTTCCGAGGCGATAATGCTCAGTCGCTCGCCAGAATGGCCCAGTTCGGTCAATCGCTGTTCCAATTCAGCGCGATCCCCCACGAGCGCAACCTCCAGTTGCGGCATGGCTTCCAGCGCCTGAATGGCTCCTTCGATATTGATGCCGGGCGCTTCGTCGCCGCCCATCGCATCTAGCGCGATCCGCATCCCGATTAGTCCTCAGCGTTGACCATCGGACGGCCCTGATAGTGACCGCAGTTGGGACAGACAACATGCGATGGAACTGCCGTTCGGCACTGGGGGCAGGACTGCAGTTTCATGGGCTTGACCGCATCATGAGCCCGACGTTTTCGGGACCGGGATTTTGACTGACGCCGCTTGGGAACTGGCATTTTGACGACTCTCTATGGACGACCAATACACGATCGAAGACGGGAATTTCCCCCGGGGGAAACAACCGCCAACACAACGGAAGCGAGCCTCGCTTCACGCCAAAAACGGGAATCGCACCACGCTTGGCGCAGACTTTCCTGCCCCGATGGGAAATGGCTCAGCATCCTACGGGGGCGGGTGGCCGAATGTCAAGCAATCTCGGCACGGCAATCAGGGCCTACATTGTTATTCACAATGCCGAGTCTTTATAGGAGGAGGTTGACTTTGAGGGCGTTTTCTCGGAGGGCTGCGGTGAGATTGGGGACTTTGAGGTTGCGGAGCAGGGTCATTGCCATCGATGACAATCGCCTGCAATTCGCCTTCGTCCATTTCGATTCCCAGATCGTCTGTGATCCGCTTCCAGAGGGCTTCTTCCAAGGCCTCTGGATCGATTGCCATCAACAGATCACGAAAGTAATCATGGCCGGAAGGTCAGCGGGTAAAACCGAGCAAATGCCACAGCGGAACGTCCTGAGAATGAATCCACCGCGCGATGGAGGAATACCCGCGAAAGCCCGAAAGGATGGCACAAATAGACTCAGCCAGCATCGCCGCCAGAGGATGGCGCTGTCCGTGTCGCCCGCGAGGGTCAGGAACCTGCTCCAGATAATTGAGCAAGCTCCCTGCGGGACGGGGTGTCATTAACTCCCTCCATGGTCAGAACTTCAGAAACAATCCGTTTAACTCCCTGCAACTCCGCAGCGAGACCAAATCTTACGCACCAACCCCCAATTGGAAACGACGTTCACTCTGGGGAACCTTCTCAGGCGGCACACTCAGCTGGTACGAAATGGGAGCCTTCGGCGCGGCACAGCTTGGCTTCATCGGCGACTACGACGGCAACGGCAAGGACGAAGTGATGGCCCAAGTCCTCGTCGTCCACTCCAGCCCTCCAGGCATCGTCGGAGCGATGCGTTCCCAGGAAATCGGCAGCGGTAACCGGTTCTATGTGACACTGAACTCCGGTTATGAAGTCTTGGCCACCGGCGATTTCAATGGAGACGGCTACGATGACGTCGTTGGCCTCTTCGACAACGGGACGAATACCCGGGCGAATATCATCCCGGCGTACTCGATCGACACCCCGGTGGGACGGCGGTTTACCTCCGTGCTCGCATCCGGGCAGTTCGGCCAGAGTGTCGCAACCGGTGGCCTGCACGATCTGACCGTGGCCGACTTCAATGGCGATGGCCGGGACGACATCGCCGTCGTTAACGCCAACGGACAAATCTTCACGGCGACCACCGTCGGCAATGCCCGGGGCAACGCCGTGGACGTCCGGAACTTCGTCGCTTCCGCCGCCTCTCCCCGCCTGGATCCGGCGACCTACAGCAACCCCATTATCGCAGGGAACATCAACAATGATCTGTTGTCGGACATCTTCACGATCCGTGACAACGACCAGTTGATCTCCGCGATCTCTACTCTGACCGGCAATGGCACGCCATCGCAGTCGCTGGTCGTCTCCGGAACGTCGACCGTCGGCGAGAACTTCGTACTCGGAGACCTCGATGGGGACGGCCTTGAAGACATTATCGTCCTAGGAACAACAGTCTCCGCGTACCAGTCACTCGGGACGACGTTCGGTCCCGCACTCAATTTCGGCAACGTGATCGGCGGAGCGATCGGCCAGATGGGTGCCGCCCGCACCGGTCGCGTGATGTAGCATCACCGAATTGGCCACATCAAAGTCCCACGAACCTCCCCGCAGGGTGACCTGTCGGGGATGTTTTCGTTAGGCAGGTCGACAATATGGCGGCAATGATGCAAGATGGAATTTGGCTCTCGCTTGCCCAACCTGTTACTCGTGTCATCGTTGTTGCGAACCGCGTTTTGGTTCATGTCACCTTGTAGGCTTGGCTTCATTCGTAACGTTATTCAAGTGAGGATCGCGATGTTGCATGGCTTTCTTCATAATTGCGATGGGATTTGCCGTCGTGAACTGGTTGAGTTTGGACTGGGAACGTCGAGCCCGAGTTTCTTCACCGCCGTTAAGAGTATGGGAAGGAGTGATAAGTCCGCCGTGAGGGTGTCCTGCAACACCGCTCCTCACTTCTCTGATCAAAGACATCTGTTTGCCTTCACGATGAAGCGGGCCCTGGACCGAAGTTGAGTCCAGGACCAAACAGATTCGTGGAAGGGTTCGACAGGAAGACCTCCACGATGTCCCCGAGACCGACGAGGTCGTCAAATCCATCAGAGTTGAAGTCTCCCATCTTAAACTCGTGAGTCGGGTCACCTTGTCCTGTCAGCGCAAGCAATCCAATGATCGACGGGTTCAAGAACGAGCCATTCAGCGACGTCCGTCCAACGAAGAAGTTGGCCTGATTCGATTCGATTGCAACGAGATCAGCGAATCTGTCATCGTTGATTGTCCCTAACAGGAACCCGGGGATATAGGAATTCGGATTCAAGTTGGGTGCGCGACTCGATGAGACAAAGTTGTGAACGCCTGTTAATATCCCTCGCAAGTTTCCGGTGGTCGTTGCATGAAGGATTTGGCCGGTCGTTGATTGCACGATCAGGTCGTCACGCCCATCTCCATTCAGGTCAGCTGTCATAGGGCTCCGCAAATCAATGGCTGAGAACCGGCCGGCTCCCAACACTGCGGTGAGGTTCCCCCCCGCGTTGACGGAAATGAACGGAATCAGGTTGGTCACGGGATTCGCCAGAGCGTCTGTTCCCGGAATCAACCCAACCAGATCGTCACGTAGATCGCCATTGAAATCCCCGACGGCGAAGGAGGCAAATCCGACTTGTGCACGGATCTTAAAGTCTTGAATGCCGCCAGGAAGCAACGACTTCGTCCAGAGTTGGCCCGTGACATTGAAGTTCACGGGGGATTCGATCACATCGTCGATCACATACTGATAGAGAATTTCCTCGATTCCATCGCCGTCCATGTCAAGCACATGGAAGTGGTCGGCAACTCCAGCCGACGCCATCTTCCCGCGAAGTTGGGGCAAACTGAAGCTCCCAGCATTGTTCGTGAGGAGATTGATGTTCCGCGTCGACAGATTCAGGAATGCCGCATCGAGATCTCCGTCCCCATCAAAATCACCGATGAAAGTGTCGATGTTCGCCGGAAGTCGACCAGACTGAGCCCAGGAAAATTGATTGCCGATGTTTGTGCCAAGCTGAAACGTCCGGGAACTCTCATCAAAGAACAAGATGTCGTCTCCGGTCAGCGATGAGGGGATTCCATCGCGAAGAACGACGTCGTTCCCTAAGCCGGTGTTGATGTCATCAACGCCATCTCCGGAATTGATTCTGAAGGTATCATCACCATCGTTGCCATTCAGGATATCGTTTCCCTGCCGACCGGTCAGATCGTCGTTGCCTGTCCCCCCGAAGAGGATGTCTTTTTGTGCAGAGCCGAACAACTGGTCGTTTCCCATTCCCCCGATGAGTGTCACGCGGCTGAATGCATTTCCGGTTAATCCGCCGGCATCAATCACATCGTCTCCGGCCCTTCCATCAATGATGAGGTGGCCTTGAGCCTGTTGATCGGACGAAACGAACAGAATCGTGTCATTCGCCCCGGCGCTAATGACTTCGAGACGATTCACCGGGAGTGTGAATGTCAACCCGCGGAACAGTCCCGCGCCGCCATCGTCGATCGTCATCAGTTTGTCGGAGCTGGATCCCACGTCGGCGATGCGAATTGTCAGGTCGGTCGTTGATGACTGTCCCAGATCATTTGCAATTTGAAATGCCCGGTTGTCGACGGTCGTCTCTTCCCGAGCCGTTTCAACTCCGGTGAAAAGAACCTGAAGTCCGTCGAGTTGGATCTCGCCATTGTGCGTGCCGATCGCGGTGTAGGTCGAGGAGTCAAACTTGCCACCGATAACTCTGAGATTGTCGAGTCCCGTGCCATCGCCCCCATCAAACCGCAGGAAGTCGGGGAGTTCAAAGATTCCTGTGGAGAAATCGATGGTCAACGTGTCGTTGCGTTCATCGGTTCCAGTCACAAAAATCGCACGAGTGTCAGCCAAAGTCCGGGAAGCGACAACACTATTTGTCGCCTTGTTCAAGATTTGCAGGTCGTCTCCAAATTTGCGGAGAACCAGATTCAGATCGGTTGAACCATCGGAAATGAACTCCAGAACTTGTTGACGAACCGGCAGACCGGGATCGAGGACCACTCCTGGTTCTGGATTGAAATCGAAGGCACCGTTGTCCTCGACGAAGAGTGTGACAACGGTATTCCCGGCTTCATCGACAGAGAAGGTCGCTCCCTCTCCTGCGAATTGATCGAAGTCGAAGAACGTCAACTGCGGGTCACCGCTGGGAGCCTGCTGAAACTTGACGAACCGGTTCGCCTGGATGTTGCCGGGGATCCGAAATCGCACGATCGCGAACTTTTCTCCCTCGGCGAGTTCCACCTCGAAGCCGAACGGCACCTGCACAGCCAGTTTCGCATCGGGAGACAACGAAGGGAGCGCTTCATTGAATCGATTCAGATTTCCAAGGACCGCCGCATTGCGGAAGAATCCCTGTTCTCTCGCTTCGACAATGGCCACGAACGGAACGGCAACATCGGCAAGATTCACAACCTGATTCTGAACAAATGAATCGAAGTTGATCGCCTGGCCCGGGATGACAGCGACATTCCGTTGCAGGTCATCTGGGATACCGTCGTTGTTGGCGTCGGCACTTTCCACGGCATCCAGGACGCCATCGAGATCCTGGTCTGAGGCGGTCACCGCTCCTGGTGATGGCGCCGAGAACTCCGACGTCTCAAGGGTCAAGGCGCTGAAGTTGTTGGGGTCAATCGTCCGTCCGAATCGTGATGCTGTCGCGGCCAGTTGCACTCCGGGAGCGATCGATCCTGTTGTTTGAAAAGACGCGATAAACTCCGCGTCACTTCCGGGAATCTCATCGGTGACTCCACTCGAGTTCGTCCCGACGATCTTCTCCCCAATTTTGAATCGAGTCTCCCCAACGACGGTGTAGAACTCGATCAAGTAGAACTCTTCGCCAACACTTTCGAGGAATCCCTGAACGAGGACGGTTCTCTCGCCACCCTGCCCGGGTCCTTCCGAGATCTGAACTGACGTGATCACGGGGTGATTCTGCAGGCCATTGGGGCCATCGTCATTGTCTCCGAAGAGATCGTTATTCGTGACCGTTCCAATCGCGTCCCCTGGTGCACGAAGGTCGATCGGTAGATCGGTCACCAGGAAGTTGTTGCCGAGGATTCCGTTTCGGACAGCGGTCGCCGCTGAAACGGTGTTGTTGTGAATCAGTATGCCATGTTGCGTCCCCACGAAGAGATTAGCGTCGCCGGCGTTTCGGCCTCCGATGGTATTGAGCTGCGCTCCATCAAGTTCCAGCCCGACGAATCGTTCGCCAAACTCTTGTAAGGCATCAATCGGTCCAATCTGATTTCCGGCCAGAACGTTGAACCGGGTGTCGGCTCCGAGCAACAGGATTTGCCGTTGGTCATTGGCAAAGACTCTGTTCCCACGCAGCACGTTCAGGTTGTTACCGGTATCGAGGTTCGTTGAGATCATCGCGATCCCGAGTCCCTGATTGAAGGTGACGTCATTGTCGAAAATCGTGGCACGGTCCACACCATTCAGGTGCAGACCGTCCCCTGCATTGGGAATTCCATGCCGAGGATCACCAATTGAGTTTCCGGCAATGTCATCCTCAGATGTGCCTCTCAGCAGAACACCGTGTCGTTCATCAATGAACGATCCTCCGAACCCGTTTGCCACGATCTGATTGGACAACAACCTCTCGGTGACGACATCTGGGAGGTTCAACGAACTGGCACTGATTCCGACGCGATTGCCGAACGAATTTTCGATGACGATACCGTTCAGTTTGTTACCGAGTCCCATGTTGAAAGTCTGTCCGGGAAGCAGTCCTCCGATCTTATTGCCGAGGATTTCGGTGTTCGAACCGCCGTCAACGCGGATTCCAGCTCCCCCATTTGCAAAGATCAGATTCCCCCGCGCGAACGACTTTCCGTTGTTTTCCAAGACATCTCCGACCTGATTATCGAAGGCACCGGAATCAATGCGAATTCCGTCCCCCTGATTTCCCACCGCAGTCAAGCTGATGCGAGGCCCCTTTCCTGTGGATTCGAGGGGCAGGCCGATCACGTTTTCCAGAATGAAATTCTCGTTGGCGTCATTGGAGATGAGGACACCATGGCCTCCGTTGCCGGTGATGACGTTACCAGTCGGAGACACGGACAGACTGTCCCGACTCCGGAAATCGGGTGTTGTGGAAACGCTCGACGTTCCGATCAGCACGAAGTTGGCTTGGTTGATCAACACTCCGGACTTCTGGTTGCCGGAGGAAGAGAAGGTGCCATCGGCCAGCAGGCCGATGAGATTTCCCTGAATGCGGACGTTCGTCGTCTCCTCACCTGTCACTTCAATTCCAAACCCCTGGTTGCCGGAGATGACATTTCCTAATCCGGCACCAGGATGGCCTTCGGCCGTAGAAGAACTGACGCCCCCAATCCGAACGTCATTGGCGCCGTTGATCACGGCCACGCCTGAGGAAAAGTTTCCGGTCCCCTTGGCCGAGAGTCCAGTGTGATCGGTTCCGATGAAGTTCCCCTGAACATCGATTGACGTCGACTTGCTCCCAGAAATCAGGACGCCATGTCCTCCGTTGATGGTCCCGTTGAGATCGAGGCGTCCATTGTGGGAGATGAGATTCAAGTCCTGAAAGATCTGAAATCCGCCCGTCGCGGAATCTCGCTTGCCGCCGATCAGGACCGATGAAGAGTTCTCGATCAGAATGCCATTGTGATCATTGGTCATCGAGACGCCTTCGTGATGGCCGATCGCATTTCCACGAATCTTGACGTTGGGTGCCTGGGGATCAGGGACACCGCTGGGGTGGCTGTCAAGAATGTGAATGCCGTTCCTTTGATTGAACCCGATCACATTGCCTGTGATGGACAAGTTCACGGCGGACTGGGCAGTCAGACCGTCCCCCGAGTTTCCTCCGACTCCAGTTCCGTCGCCGAACTGATCGAACCCGAGAATGTTTTCCGAGACCAAGGAATCCTTTGTTCCGTCGAGGAAGATGCCGTGTCCACCAAACCCACCAATCGTTAGTCCCATGATCGTGACAGACGCTCCTTGAGCGTGCAGACCATGCTCGTTCTCA
>JAGQQQ010000098.1 GCA_020426125.1 Planctomycetaceae bacterium | reverse complement strand
ACCTGGACGAAACGGCTCATGAAACTGACTGTCTCACGGAACGAACTCGCCAGTGCTCTGCAATTCGTGGGTGGCGCGGTCCCCAGCCGCACACCAAAAGAGATTCTGCGGAATGTCAAACTGATCGTGCATCAGGGAACGGCCATCCTCATCGGGACCGATCAGGAAGTTGGCATCCGGTATCAGTTGCCAGAAGTGCAGACGGACTCGGTCGGCGAAGTGCTGCTGCCACCGCAACGGGTGGGGGCGATTCTGCGTGAGGTTCAGGATGAGTCGGTCCATCTCGAAGTCAGCGAAGACGCGCTCTGGATTCGCTCTGGGCAAAGCGAGTTTCGGCTGTCGGTCGAAGATCCGGCCGAGTTTGCCAACGTCCCTGAGTTCGAGGACACCAGCTACTACGTGATGCAGGGCCGGGCGCTGAAACAGGGGATTCAACGGACTCTGTTCGCAACCGATCCTGAGAGTACCCGATATGCGTTGGGAGGGATTCTACTGGAACTCGATCAACAGCAGGTGACGCTCGCCGCGACCGACAGTCGCCGCCTTGCCGTGTACAAGTCAACCTGTTCCGCTGAAGGTGCGGTGAGTGAAGAAATCGGCATGCCGGTGATTCCCGCCAAGGCGATGCAGCTCCTGGAACGGAGCATTCACGAAGACGATCAGCAGATTCACATCGCGATTCGGCAGAACGACGTGCTCGTTCGGAGTGGTCTCTCGACGATTTACGCCCGACTGGTCGAAGGGCGATTCCCTCGCTATCAGGATGTGATGCCACCGGAGTTTGGCATCACGATCGATCTGGTCGTCGGACCGTTTCACTCGGCGGTGCGACAGGCCATGATCGTCACCAACGAGGAAAGTCACGGGGTTGATTTCCGGTTCGAGGATGGAACCTTGACGCTGTCGAGTACCGGAGCGGATGTCGGGTCATCGAAGATCCAGTTGCCGATTGGTTACGACGGCGATGGCTTCACGGTGACGTTCGATCCCAAGTACGTCGCCGATTTCCTCAAGGTGCTCGATCCAGCCTCGCCAGTGTCGCTGAATCTGGTTGACCCCAATTCCGCTGCGGTGTTCAAGTCGGGTGACAACTACACCTACGTCGTGATGCCCCTTGCTCGTGATTAAAGGCGAGCGGGGGGCGTCAGCCCCCTGTGTCCTGTTCGCGAGTCTTATCAGAAAAATCCCTTTTCGGTCGATCACGGAAACCAGCGAAAGCCCCGGCTTCAGGAATCAACATTCGGTATGGAGACACCCCCCCCGGCCCGTTCGCGGAGTTACGACACCTCAGAGCCGAGTGCTTTAGGAGATGTGCTGTCGCAACTGTTTTCCCGTCGCGGGTACGGACAGGCAATGGCCCGGCGCCAACTGGAAGACCTGTGGCGAAAAGCGGCCGGAGAGGACATTGCCGAACTGACCAAAGTGATCACCCTCCGCAACGGCGTCCTGCAGATCGCCGTCGCAAACTCCGCATTGCTGAGCGAACTGGCGTCGTTCCACAAACCGGAAATCCTCGCCAAACTGCAGGCCGAGTCCAAGACCGAACAAATCAATGACGTGAAATTTAAGCGACGTGGCCGTCTTTAAGGATAAAGCCATCCCACGGACGCACATCTCTCGTCCACCCGACAGAGATCTTCGCTGACATCCCTTCGCAATCGAACCTGGAAACCCTTCGATGAGTGACGTACCAAAAGAAAAACCAAAGTCCGCTGATTATGGTTCGGAAACCATTCAGCACCTGGAAGGAATCGAGGGGATTCGGCATCGGCCGGCGATGTATATCGGCGGCACCGATCTCGCCGGTCTGCATCACCTCGTCTATGAGGTCACCGACAACGTCCTCGACGAATTCTCAAACGGCTTCGCCACCGTTCTGAACGTGGAAATTCATGGCGACGGTTCGATCACCATCACCGATGATGGACGAGGGATTCCCGTCGACAAGATGAAGGATGAGGATCGTTCCGCACTCGAGGTCGTCTTCACTGAGATCCACGCAGGGGGAAAGTTTGACCGCAAAGCGTACGCCGTTGGGACTGGCGGACTGCACGGCGTCGGGATCACCGCCGTGAATGCGTGCAGTGAGTTCCTCGAAGTCGAAGTCAGCCGACAGGGACATGTCTGGCGGATGGAATTCGCGGAAGGCCGCGTCACAACACCTTTGACCAAAGGCCCCGCCACCGAGCAGACGGGCACCAAGATTACCTTCAAGCCCGACCCCAAGATCTTCCCCAATACGACCTTTAACTACGACACACTGCATAAACGATTGCAGGATTGTGCGTTCTTGAATGCCGGGATTCGGATCAAAATTCACGATGAACGATCCGGCCAGTCCGACACTTTCCATTACGAAGACGGACTCGCGGAGTTCGTCAAATGGATCAATCGGACCGAAAATCCGTTACATCCCGAAGTGATTCGCGTCACGGGGAGCCAGGAGACGGTCGAGGTCGATGTCGCTCTTCAATGGAACGATGGCTATTCCGAGTCGGTTCGCTGCTTCGCCAACGGCATCTCCAATTCCGAGGGGGGAACGCACCTCTCCGGATTTAAGACCGCCCTCACCCGGACGCTGAATAACTACGGCAAAAAACAAAACATCTTTAAGGATCTCAATCCTGCCGGTGATGACTTTCGCGAAGGTCTCACCGCAATCATTACAGTGCGGATCCCCAACCCTCAGTTTGAGTCGCAAACAAAGATCAAACTGACCAATGCCGAAGTGGAAGGGGCGGTGAACTCCGTTGTCGGGGAGAGCCTCGCGAAGTATCTCGAAGAGAATCCCAGCGTGGGGAAGGTCCTCTGCCAGAAGGGACTCCGTGCCGCTGAAGCCCGGGAAGCGGCTCGCAAAGCCCGCGACATGGCTCGCAGCCAGAATAAAGTCTCCGGTGGGGGACTTCCGGAAAAACTTCGCGACTGCCGCAATCACAACCTGGATGTCTCGGAACTGTACTTGGTGGAAGGGGACTCAGCCGGGGGGTCCGCCGACACGGGGCGCGACTCCGCCACGCAGGCGATCCTGCCGCTTCGAGGAAAAATCCTCAACGTCGAAAAAGCCCAACTGGTGAAGGTGCTCGCCAACACCGAAGTGACGGCACTCTTCAAAGCCATCGGCATTACTCCCATGGCCGAGGAAACCGACATCGCCAAACGTCGGTACGGTAAGATCATTCTGATGACCGATGCCGATGTCGATGGATCCCATATTCGCACATTGTTGTTGACCTTTATCTTCCGCCATATGCGGGAGCTTGTTCGCGGGGGCCATGTTTACATTGCGCAGCCTCCGCTGTATCGCGTCTTGTCCAAAGGGAAACGGAACCAGAAACCTCGCTATGTGCAGACTCATGAAGAGATGATGCGTGAGCTTCTGGAACTTGGCCTGGGGACATCGAATCTGAAGATTCAGCCTCGAGCCAATCTTGTCCGCGGGAACGAAGGACAAACAACGCCAGAACGCGAAATCACCGGAGACGAACTTCGCCAACTCGCGGAGACTCTGAGTGTTCTCGAGGAACCTCTCGAAGCACTGGAGCGTCGAGGCCTGTCGCTGAAACGACTCGCCGCCGAACAGGCCTCTCCGGAAGGTTTGTTGCCGAGATTTCGGGCCTTCTCCGCTGGTCAGGAGAGCTGGTTTACGACACGTGATGAATTGGAAGCCTTCGTTGCTTCACAAGACGCCGCGACGGGAGCGAACGTCAAAGTCAGCAGCACGGACCTTCCCGAGTCCGCTGCTGAGAAGAAAGCCGGTGACGACGAGGAGGTCCAGGACCAACCGGCGGAGGTCGTTGTTGAAACCATCTCGACGGCCGAGTTATTTGAAGTTCGAACCATCAATCAGGTCATCAAAGAACTTCAAGAAAAGTTTCAGTTGTCGCTGAATGATTTGATTCCTTCGCCGCCGAAGAATGCGGAACTGGTCTATCCTTATGAGTTGCATGGCCAGGATAACGTTCGACGCCTGCAAAGCCTCCGCGAGTTAGTGCCGACCATTCGCGATCTGGGGGCCAAGGGATTGATGTACACCCGCTTCAAAGGTCTAGGGGAAATGAATCCCGATGAGCTCTTCGAAACGGCGATGGACCCCGACACCCGGTTGCTATTGCAGGTGACCTTAGAAGATGCCGCGGCTGCCGAAGAGATTTTCCGCGTGCTCATGGGCGACCACGTTGAACCCCGCCGCGAGTTCATCGAGAAACATGCACTCGATGTCAAAGATCTCGACGTTTAGCGACTTGAATTGTTCCATTCCTACTCTCGTTAATCCGGAGCCCTCTGAGCCCCGTCGTTGAATGCGGGTTATCGCGTTCGTTCCCGAATGACGAGCGTCGCTGTCGGACGTTTGAGTTTGGGATCGCTCCATTGCCGGGCGGATGCCGTGAATCGACCGGCCTCGTTGGGAGTGAGTTTTAAGAACTCCTGACTGGCAATGCGGAGTTGATGGGCCTGGACGCTGGCCCGTTTCCATGCTGCCGAAGACGGCACTGGAGTCCAGATGATCAGTTCAACGTGTGCCGATGGTTGTTGAAATGCGGAGACAGTTTGCACCAACAGTTTGCGGAACTCCTCGTCAAGTCGGCCATCTTTGGGGAGCGGGGAAAGCCGGTCGATGGAAACCTCTCCCTCGACCGAACGCTCCTGGGTAAATTTGTGGAGCCGCTCGAGTTCGTGGAGAACCCGTTCAAAGTCTTCCAGTTCCCGATCACGAACATAGATGGAGTCATCCTCCGGATCCGGTCCAAGTTGTTGAACGTTCTCGGGATCCTTCGACTCCGACAGATAGAGAGGACTGGGGCTGTTGAGTTGCAACGAGTATCGGCTCTTTCCTGCGGGGAAGATACCGGGCACCCCCAGGGAGTCGGTCGCCCGGATGAAGGAGCCAGTCCCGGAGTAGATGTTGGCACCTGTTTGCTCGGACGCGAGGGAATTGAGCACGATGAAAAACGCAAGCAGCGCGGTCATCGTATCGCCGAAGGAAATCAGATAGCCGTTATTGGGGCCGGACGGTTTTTTGCGTCGCCGCATGTCACGTTCCTCCATCTTGACGGTGAACCAATGTCAGTCGCAATCCGCGCGGGGCCTCGTTCGGCGAAGAGGCGATGGACGTAGCCACCCGTCCGATTGGAATTTGAAACGAATGGGTCAGCGCCATCGCAATCTCAATGGCCTTCTCTACCTCCTCCGGTCGATCCACGGTTGCTGTCAAGTCGATTGGCAGACGTCGCATTTGTCCGGCCAGTAATTGCAATTGTTTCTGACCGATGTGTGTGAGTTGCCCGGCGTCATCGAAAAATAGGGTGAGCGAGAT
This sequence comes from Planctomycetaceae bacterium, assembly GCA_020426125.1. Lineage (GTDB taxonomy): Bacteria > Planctomycetota > Planctomycetia > Planctomycetales > Planctomycetaceae > HKST-UBA70. The sequence continues at coordinate 4,611 of JAGQQQ010000098.1, read as the reverse complement.
GTCGATATGAAAGCTATCAACCGTTGCGAACTCGTTCTCCTCGCGAAACGATTCGAGTCCGGCTCCCACGGACGCCATCACCAGTTCCGAGTACATTGGCGGTGTTTCACTTCCCCGAACCGTAAGCCGAGCACTCGGAGGTCGCATTCGCACGACAACCGCGTCCAGGTCGAGTGCCGAGGCCCGAATCCCGATGTCCCCAGCGCTGCCACCATCTCCGAAGAGCGATCGCTTCATCATTTCAAACTTCTCGGGTTCATTGTTCGAGAAGGTTAGCAGCAGGATAAAGAATGTCATGAGCAACGTAATGACGTCGCTATACGTGACAAACCATTTGGGAATTTCTCCGGTCGTGGATGCCTTGACCCTTTTACTTTGACGGAGCATGGCATGGCTCATTCGTTATTGGTGAAGTAAAGCAACGTCGTCACTTTGGAATCCGTTCGTTCCTGTTCCGTATTGGCGATCGATGACTGACTCGCCCATCTGGCCGGACATCGTCTTCCTCGAATCGTCTACGCCGCTTGAGTCGTGTCGAAGGCCCGATGTGAGTTGGAGAGAAACGCCGACAGGCGTTCTTGAACCACGGGCGGCGACAGGCCTTCGACCAGTGTGGCAAGACCGGCGGTCATCAACTGCCTGGCGGTGAGTTCCTCTTGGCTGCGGACTTCCAGTTTCCCCGCGAGTGGCACACAAAACAGGTTCGCGATCACGGCTCCATACAGCGTGGTGAGTAAGGCGGTCGCCATTCCCACACCGATCTGGCTGGGGTCTTCAAGAGTACGAAGCATCTGCACAAGTCCGATCAACGTTCCAATCATTCCAAAGGCCGGGGCGGCCGCGGCCGTGGCATCGAGAATCTTCTTCCCCGTCTCATGGCGTTGCTCGATGCAGCTCATCTCGATGTCCATCACCGACAGAATCTCGTCCTTCGAGTTGCCTGCGACGACCATCTCCAGACCCCGTTTCAGAAACTCGTCTTCGATCTCCTCGAATCGCTGCTCCAAGGCCAACAGGCCGTCCTTCCTGGCAATCTTTGCGAACTCGGTGAACTGTTCGATGATCTCTTTGGAATCCGGCACTTTCGTCACGAAACATTTTTTGACAACCGAGAAGACGCCGAGCACCTTGCGCATCGGAAAATTAATGAGCAGGGCAGCGATGGAACCGCCGATCGTAATCATGATCGAGGGCACATTCACAAATGGCAGAATCGACCCCCCGAGAATGATGGAGCCTACGACGAGGATTGATCCCAAGAGGATTCCAACAACTGTTGCAATATCCATTTTGTCCTCCGCCATCCTTGGCGTGATTTCAGGAAGCGTTTTTGAGTCGATAAACGTGAGCGAGTAACTCGGCGATGGCGCGGTAGAACTCGGCCGGAATCTCGTCGCCGACATCGGCGAGTGCGAAAATCGCCCGCGTCAACGGTTTTCGTTCCAACACCGGAATGCCATGTTTTCGGGCTGTCTCCGCGATCCGTCGGGCGACGGCGTCGGTTCCCTTCGCCACCACAACGGGCGCATTCATCTTGCCCGACTCATACCTTAAGGCGACGGCATAATGCGTCGGATTGGTGATGACCATCGTTGCGTTAGGAACTTCTTGAAGAGCCTTTCGCTGCATCGCCGTCTCTTTCTGGATTCGCCGCATCCTGGCTCGAATCTGCGGATCCCCTTGGTCGTCCTTTTGCTCGTCCTGAATTTCCTGTCGGGACATCTTGAGTTTCTGTTGATGCCGCCACCAGCGGAATGCGTAATCGACAAGTCCCCAGGAGAATGTGATGAATGCCAGCCCAAACAGCATTGGGACGAAAACGCCAGTTGACAGACTAGCACCACTCGTGAAGGGGTTTTCTCGCCAGCGCGAAGTGAAGGACCTGAGGATCAATAAGACAACTGCGACGGTCGAAGCGAGTTTCAACACAGAAAGTCCGCCACGAAGGGCACTCTCTGGGGAAAAGAGCCGGTTCCAGCCATTTGTCGGCGATAGTCGGTCCCATTTGGGAGAGAGGGGTTGCCACGTCATGGTCATTCCCGACTGCAATTGCGTCGAGAAAATCGCGGCGGTCATGGCGATGCCCCCGACGACGGCGGTCATCACTCCGAAGTGGGAGAGAAACCACTGCGCGAGAACATTGGTCGTAGCGACGGTCCAGTCCATTCGACGGAGATGAGGCAATGACTCGAAGAATGGACCGGTGAACGTTTGGAGAACGAGCGACGAAAAGAGCCACAGGGCGACCGATATCGCGAGCAGGACGATGCCACCGCTCAGATCGGGGGAAAAGACAACGTCCCCCTCGTCGCGAGCCCGTTCGAGCCGTCGCGGAGTGGCCTCTTCGGTCTTATTCTGATCAAATTCGTCAGACATGAGGAATCAGGAATCGGGAATTAGGAAATAGCCGTTTAGCCGGTGTCCTCCGGACACCGCAGCCATGTTATTCACATAACATGTCGAATACTGTTCACGAAAAAGTAGATCAGATCGGGAATAAACAAGAAGAGCGCAATTAGCCCCGCGACGAGCCGGACCGGCATGCCAAATGTAAACAGATTAAACTGAGGCGTTTGACGCATGGCAAATAACAGGCCAATTGTCGTGCAGCCGAGGACAACAACAATGGGAAGTGCCATCGAGACACCATCGGCGGGTAGAGACGTCAGTTGCATAACGAGCCAGTCGCTACGGGGGAATGGCCAAGCACGGCCAATCGGGAAAGTTGCGAGCATCCGGTCGAACAGGAGAAAAAACAGATGGTGAATGTTCGTTAAGAGCAGGGCGAGAATTGCGAGGCCTTCGAGGATCTCCGACAGCACATTCTGGTTGCCGAGTCCCTCGGACGATGTGAGTGTCGCAATTGTGAGACCCATCTCCTGGGCAATGTACGATCCGGCGATTCGAGCGGGGACGAGTATCAGAGAAAGCACGTAACCGCAACAGGCCCCGAGCGTCAGTTCACGTGCCATCAACCAGGCCAAGGTGAACCAACCCGGATTGTGGGAAGGAATCCCCAGCGAAGACGATCCGATTGACTGTGAAAATCCCCAGACGACAGTGAGCGTCACGACCAGTCCTATCTTGACAGTCTTAGGGAGTGTGCGACTGCCAAACAACGGTAGAAACGCCACGAATCCAGAGACACGGGCGGCCGTTAGCAAGAGAGTCAGAAAGAGTAAGTCCAGTTGGGGCATGATCGTGGCATGGGAAGTGATGGGAAATGAAGTTCGTGAATTAAACGGCATTTAGCATGTGAAGAAACATGCGTTGGACAAACGCCGTCGCGACTTTCAGGATCCATGGCAATGTGAGCATTAGGATTAGCGCGACGGCCATGATCCGTGGGGCGAATGTCAGGGTCTGTTCCTGAATGCTGGTGACCGTTTGAAAAATGCTGATGGTTCCACCAACAATTAAACTTACGAGTACGGCAGGAAGAGATAGCAATAATCCAGTCATGAGAAGATCTCGGCCGATGACAATCACTTCGGAAGTATTCATCGAATGGTGCTTCCAAGAAGGGTGGATGTTCAATCGCGGGCAAGGAGGAGATTAACGTCTCCCGTGGCTTGGAGTTTTCTTATCGGGGGATTTCAGATTGCGAAACTGGGTGACAAAGTCCTGAATCAGCTTGGCATCGTCCAGCGTGGAGAGGATCCTGGCCGCATCTCGTTCCTCAAAAAACGAGAGAATCTGGACGGCCGTTTCCATTTGGCCTTCATCGGCCATTTCGCGGAGAACTTCCGCGGCCTTGTTCTCGTCCATGTTTTGAATCCACTGGGCGAGTTTCTTTGTGTTTTCCTGGTGTTGCTGGTCGAATTGGATCTGGGTCGACTGAAGTTCGTCAAGTTGGGATTCGGCGGCGGACCTTTCGTCAATGATCGCCTGGCGACCTTGATGAAGTTGTTCCATTAGCAATTCCGCTCGCTGGAGTGTCGCGTCGAGTTGAGACTGAAGCGTTCCCACGTTGTCATGCTCTTTCTGGATGTCGGCGATCACAACCTGTTGTTGGATCGATTCTTCGGCAAGTTGCTCTTCCTTCTGCGTTAACCGGGCCTCTCGGTCCTTGAGGCTCATGCTGAGACGAAGAAGCTCTTCCACCGTAACGGGCTTCGCCCGTTCGGAAACCGGTAGGCCGTTGGGACCGTTTTCATCGCGCGTATCGTCAGCAACGGGAATCTGGGCGGAGGATTGAGCGGCAACAGGTTCCGTTTTCAGGTTTGTCCTGTAGTAGTAGACGGACCCGGCGGACCCGGCGAAGATCAGAGTGGCGGTCAGAAGGATGGCGATGGTTTTCATGGGAGGTTCTCGCAGATGACGGGGGATTGGGGTGTCGGTCACCGCGAAGCGGTTTGTTGGTCGAGTGCGTGTTGTGAATCTTGAAGGACCTGTCGGCGGTAGGTGCGGAGATGCTGTTCGATCACAGAGGTGAGTCCGGAGAGGCGGGCCGTCAGTTGGTGGTATTCGGTGAGGTGGTGTCGTTCCAAGCCGTGCAGGTGATGAATCTCATCGGTGAGTTGTTGGATTTGGTCTTCCAAACGAGCCAGTTCCAGCTGGCCGGATGTCAGCATTTGGATTGCTTCTGGGGTGGGGAACAAGGCAACGAGA
>JAGQQQ010000097.1 GCA_020426125.1 Planctomycetaceae bacterium | reverse complement strand
GACCGTCATCCAGGCCTGTTGATTTCCATCGTCGAGCAGGATCTCGAAGTCCTGATGGAATATGCCCACCATGGAATTGTCGACAAATCGCACCGACGTTCCGGATTGGGAATCGGTGATCCGAATACTGGCGTAGCGTTCGAGATTTGATAACGTTAGAGTCGTCGCGCCAAACGATGAAAAGTCTCCCAGATTCTGAACGTCGGCATTGGTAAAGTTCTGAGTTGAGGTGAAGGTGTAAGACGTGCCGTCGCTGGCGATCGTCAGTGATTCATCGATGGTCGCCAGATCGATCGTCAGTGTATCGCCGCCACTGTCCGAAACCGATGCGAGCAAGGTTCGCTCTTCCAGGGATTCCAAACACGAAATGCCTGCACTCAGACGCCGTACGCCCGAGGCCCGGCGGCGTTCGTAGAATCGAGCGAACCACTTCAAACAGCCCAAACGGAGCGACTTACGGCGCATGGAAAGATCCCGTCACGAAATCCAGAACAGGAGAGAGGCCGAACGAAAACGGCCTATAGGTTCTATACCTTGCGGATTCGGGCCGACGAAGAATTCCTGAAAAAACTGTTGCGGAATGGCAACAGAACGAACCGCTATGTGGTGTGTCAAGTCTCAGAAAAGGTCACTCCGACGCTTGAAAGAAGCAAAGAATCTGATGGGACGGTGTTTTCCAGCCTTCGAAGCATTCGCAAATTGCGAGTCAGATTTGACATGGGGGAGTCATTTACTCATGACGAGCACTTTTGCCCCGCGTACAGTCCCCTCCTTGAGTTCCAGAAGGGCACGATTGGCCTCCTCCAGGGAATAGGTTTCGACCGTTGGCTGGAGTGGAATTTCCCCCGCGATCTGAAGAAATTCGCGGATGTCACGAGCTGTGATGTTGGCGACAGACTTGATCTCCTTCTCCATCCAGAGATCCTCGTGATACGAAAGATTGAGGAGCGAGGACTGGTCATCCTGCTCTTTGCGGATGGCATTGATGACAAGCCGTCCTCCCGGGCGCAAGCAGTGCAGTCCCGCGACGACCGGCATCCAGGCCGGGGTCGTGTCAATGATGGCCTGCAATTCTTCTGGCGGTGCGTCATTCGTGTGGCCGGCCCATGTTGCTCCCAGTTCACGGGCGAATTGGTGGGTGGCCTCTGATCGGGCAAAAACGAAGACGGGAGAGTCCGGGTAAACATGGCGTGCTAACTGGAGGACGAGGTGCCCCGATCCCCCAAAACCCATGAGTCCGAGTGGCTCCCCGTTTTCGATCCCGGTGAGGCGAAGGGCGCGATAGCCGATCGCACCCGCGCAGAGCAGTGGTGCCGCTTCGATATCGGACAGCCCGTTTGGAATCGGATGAGCGTAAGCGGCGGGAACCGTCATGAACTCGGCGTATCCTCCATCGACATCTTTTCCGGTGGCCCGAAACTCGGGGCTGAGATTCTCATCGTCGTCTCCAGTGGAATGATGGATCCACCCCACGCCCACACGGTCGCCTATTTGATGCTGTGTGACCCCTTGCCCCCGTTCAATGACTTCTCCAACGATCTCGTGACCAAGGACCATCGGCAACCGGGCGGGAGGGAGGCGGCCCTCAATCTCATCCAACTCCGTATGGCAGACACCACACGCACGGACCCTCAACAAGACTTCGCCGAGAGCGGGCTTCGGTTCCGGTATCTCCACGAAAGACAATGGGCAAGGGTTATCTCGAAGCGGAGCCATTCGATTCAATTGCATGGCTTTCATCGGAGAGCCTTTGAATTCCAGACGAGGCTTAACTTGAGGCGATCAATCTGAATGATCCCTTGATTTCCCGACTTCTGTAAAGCGCGCCGAAAAACGGCGATCAAAAAAACGAACCGCCCCAAGAGCGAACAGCTCTCGGGGCGGCAGTCGGTGAAATCCAAACATTTTCGTCGAAGAGATGTCTATTCGGCGTCCCACCACCATTTGTCAGTGTGAGTCCGACGAGCATTCACGGCCAGCGACCCGAGGCGAGGATTTTCCTGACGGAGTTCGTTGTTCTCCAATACCGACAGGATATCCCCACGCACGCCGCCTGCGGCCTGAAGGACAACGTCCTGACCGTTATAGACACGGTGATTGATCACGGTCTCGGTTTGCTTCGGCGCGGCGTAGGAGGCGGGGCGGTAGGCTCCGCTGGTTGAAAAGACACCACGGTCCCAATTCGCCTTATCATCAAGGTGTTCGCGGTCGATCAACGCCGCAACGAGAGCCAGGTCAAAGACGCCCTGCAACTCGGCGAACACCGGATCCTTTCCAGCAAGTTCCCCGTAGTGATCGGTGAAGTTCCGGGCGAACTCCTGATTGATTGGTTCCGCTTTGCCGGTGTTGACCCGTTTCCCCTGATCGGTGAGGAACTGGTTCTCGGACTTGCACTGAACAGCCGACCCACGCAGTTCGAAGGAATTGCCGTCGGCGGCGTGCATCACGGCGTCGTATTTCATCGTCATCCACCACCGCATGGCATCCAGACCGCCCGAGGCGAGTTCGGGTTGCTTATTCAGGAGTTCGAAGTAGCTGGGGATGTGGGAGCCCCCTTCGAGTTTGCCAATGCCAATCAGTTTCATCCGATAGTCGGCTTCGACGA
>JAGQQQ010000096.1 GCA_020426125.1 Planctomycetaceae bacterium | reverse complement strand
TTCGGATTTGTTTCGGATTTGTTTCTTCGGAATGCGGATTTCAAAAACAAGAAGTCTCCCAACCTTCCTGACATTCCTCCTAAATCTCAGTATCTGTAAACGGCACCGAAAGAGGCACATAAAACCGATGGGCATACGGCGAAATCGTTCCCCGCTGACCCGGTTCATAGCTCGCCGAACTCTTCGGCGGCGGGTCATTCCAAAATCCAAACGTGACTTCCACCGCCGTCGGCAGCATCCCATTTGTCAGGCTATCCCAACTTTCATACCACGCCGCTCCGTCGAAATACCGAAACGATACGGACACAATCTCGGGAGCGATGACATGGACCGAATCCAATTCATTTGGGATCGTTTCCGCCGCGAACAGGTCCATCACCCGTCGGCCGAACCCCATCCCCGGATGCCCGGTCGGCGTTTCGAGAATGGAAAACCGCTCGTTCCCGGTGCTGGCGAGGCCATAACTAATGATCACAGTATCACTCGCTCGTCCTCCGGTCCCCTCGAAAAAGAGCGAACTGTAGGCCAGATCGCGAGACGGCTTACTCACGGTGATATGCATCGCATCCGCCGTCCCGGTCAGCCCGAAGTTTAATGGGTTTTCCCCCTCCTCCAGCCCCCCCAACGTGAGAGCCGAATCACCCGTGCTGGACGATGCTGACGAAGAATCATCCGTCGCGGCCGCCTCTTCCTCCGTTGTTTTCTCGGGGAGATACATCACGATCGAGCCGACATCCTCGCTCATTCGTCGAATTAAGGATCGCAACAACTGCTGTCCGGCAATCTCCGCCCGGCCGACCGACTGAATCCGAAAGTGGAGATCAATCGCCGCGTAAATTGCTGATATTAGAAGGACGCTCAATCCCAGCGCAATCAAGACCTCAATCAGCGAGAAACCGGCGCGATGATTCGTTCTCTCCAAATTCCGAGGGGCACGAAGGGTCATAGCAGTTCCTCCGAGGTTCCGGCCGCCGCATCAAGGTACATCTGCGGGTCGCGCATCATCCGCGTCAGCCGATAAGCCACGCTGCTATCTCCGCGTGTCCCTTGTCGCTCGACGACCGTCTCCACGATCAGCAAATTCGCCGTTCCGCTGTCGAGGACGTTAATGCTATAGACCCATTGGTCATCATCTTCGAACGGGACATTCGACGCCGACTGCATCGGCAGCACACCGGCCAGAATGTCGTTCATGACCCGTTCACACCTTAGCACGGCATTCGACGTCAACTGCGCCCGAGTCGCGGAGCGTGTTCCCGTCCGCAGCACTTGCCCGATCGCTGCAAAGGCTCCGAGAAAAATTGCCAACGCCAACACCACTTCAAACAACGTGATCGCCGTCCGAGCACACGGATGATTCCTGGAAGGAAAGGAGCGTCGAGCAGGGTCAGTTCGATGTCGCATTGCGCCCCTCCATCATTGCGACTTTTGTCGAACGGACGGCCCCCGTTAATCCTCGGACGAACAGTTCAATAAATCGATTTTGCTCATCGACGACCGTCACGATCCCGTCCGTCGCGGAGCCGTCAGGGTAGTAGAGAATCGGGGCCGTCCAGACGGTATCCCGGGCGGAGAACCCGTTCTCCAGATGGCCGAGCCACTCTTCGCCCAGTCGGCTGAAGTTCGATGTCTCCCCCGGATCGGCTCGCTCAATATAGAACCGGCACCCCTCGGTCATCTCGTAGACCTGATACGTCTCCTTGGTCTGTCCCTCCGTCGTGCGGCTTCCTGAAGGATCTGTGAACGATGTCGACACGACTCCCTGAGATTGAACAGTTTGGGACTGGTCCACCGGGTCATACGGAAGCAGGACGTACTTGCGGCCTTCCGGCTCGAAGCGAACTTGAAGAATTCGACCTTCCTCGACAGCTTCGATGCGCGCCCGGTCCAGAATTTGGCGGACCTGTTCGGCGTTCCCTTCAATCTGCTGCTGCCGGAGGAATCGTGTCAGCCGCGGCCAACTGAGCCCCGCGATTACGGCAATCACGCTCACGACGATCAACAACTCCAACAGCGTAAACGCCGACCGACCTCGTTGCAGATCGACGGCGTTTGCGTCTTGTTCAAGTTGTGTGGATCGTTTCCGGATCACTGCGTCTGATCGTCCCAATTATTGATGTCGTCGCCACTGCCGTTTTCATTTTGGCGGTTTTGACCGGCTGACCAGATGGCCGGTCGATTTGAGGTTGTCTTGGTGCTGGGGTACTCGTAGAACAGCGCTTCATTCCAGGCATCCGCCGGAACTTTGTCATACAGAGGTTCGCTGCCATCGGCTCCCATTTCCAGCAACACCGCCAACGCTTCCTGGCCCCCTTGAGGATACTCTCCATTGTTCCCGGTTGCGTAGATGTCCAGATTCTGTTCGAGGCTATGGATCGCCTGTTTCGAAATCTTGACATTCGCCGACCGCTGCTGTCCGAGCAGCCGAGGAACCGCCATCGCCGCGATCACCCCAATAATCGCCAACACAATCAAAATCTCCAGCAGCGTAAAGCCGCCTCGATCGTGTTGGGCCACCAGATTCCGTCGTTCATATGTCCGCATCATTGTTCCTTTGATGTCATAGGGTGAGGAGAGAGGAGGGAGTAGAGAGGAGAGGAGGAATCGAAACTCGGACCTGCTACTCGCGATTGAATTCTTATTGTTAGGCTCATCCATTCTATACGGAGAGAGCATCAGAAAAGAGGCCGAAGACAACAAACAACGTTTTTCTCTCCTCACTCCTCTCTGCTCTCTCCTCCGCCATTAAACCGCTCCCGAGCTGTTGAGGATCGGGAGAAGCAGGGCAATCACCACAAATAAGACAACTGCCGCCAGACACAGGAGCAAAATCGGCTCCAGCAGGCGGACAGCCATCTCAATTTCGCGTCCCGTACGTTTTTCCAAGTTCTCCGAGATATCGATCAGCACATTTTCGAGGTTGTTCGCTTCCTCGCCGACATCGATCATCTCGATAATTTCCTCCGGGAAATGGCCGCTTGCTCCCAATGGTCCCGCGAGGGATTTCCCAGTTGACACATTCTCGGCTGCCTGATCGATGGCTTCGCTGAGGACTTGATTAGCGGTGGCATCCTTCGCGATTCGTAGCGAGTTCAACACAGGCACGCCGTTCTGCAACAGCGTACCCAGCACACGGCAGAAACGCGCGATCGCGAGGCTTTTCACAATCCGGCCCATGCCGATCATCTTCAGACGGAACTCGTCCAGCTTTCGGCTGCCCAGTGGAGTCTGCAACCATTGCTGCAATCCGACGACGGCCGCCGCCCCGCCAATCAATGCGATCACCCAATACCGCTGTGCCCAGTTACTCATCCCGAGCAGGGCGGTGGTCGCCCAGGGGAGTTGTCCACGCTGCGCCATGTTCTCAAAGATCGGCTCGAATCTCGGGACGAACCAGACCATCAGGACACTGATCACCAGACCGCCGACGACCAGCAGGAAGATGGGGTAGACCATCGACCCAATGACTCTCCCCTTGAGTTCTTCCTGATGTTCGGTGAACGTGGCAATTCGTTTCAAAACGTCTTCGAGGAATCCCCCTTCCTCGCCGGCTCGGATCATACTGATCACGAGTTGGCTGAAGGCTTTCGGATGCCGACGCATGGCATCGTACAACCGCGAGCCATCCGCCACCTGATCGCGGACATCTTGAATAACGGCCTTTAGCGAAGAATGGGTCGACTGCCGCGACAACAACTCAAGCGACCGCAACAACGGCACGCCCGATTTCAACAGGTCGGCCAGCTGCGAGTAGAAGATCGCCAGATACCGCGGAGGAACTCGCCGTCCCACGACACGTTGCTGTGCCTTCGAACTGTCTGCCAACCCCACTTGCAGCGGAAACAACTGCCGCGCGGACAGCGTCGCGAGCGCTTCTTTCTCCGATCCAGCCGTAAGCACCCCTTGGACTTGTTGTCCAGAAAGCTCGCGAGCAATGTACTGAAAATCGGGCATGGGGAGAGTAGGAGACTGGAGTCAGGGGGCAGGGGTCAGGCATGGAGAGTGTTTGAGATCTTCTGACCCCTGGCCCCCAACCCCTGATCCCTACTCAATCATGTCTGTGATTCGGAGATTTTGACGTAATGAGCGAGGAACGCCTCTTTGGGCATGGGAGACGCGAGATCAACACCCGCCTTTTCAAACATCGGCTTGAGACGAGAACTGGCATTCCATTCGTCGACGGACACCGACCCGTCCCGATCTCGGTCCAAAATCCGAAACATCGATTCGCCACGCTTATACGCGACGCTGTCCTTGTCGACGCCGGTCGAATCCACCGAAGTGGTCGAAGTCGGAGTTGCAGGAGAGTTCGTGCTCGAGTTTGTTGTCGCCCCGGGCGAGGCGGAAGCCGCTCCACTGCCGACGGGAGTTCCAGAACTGTTCACAATGACGACGGATTCTCCCCCAGTCGTTGTTTCTCGCGGTCCTTCTTGAATCTCTCGCGGAGTCAAAAACCCATCGAAGTTACGATCGAGTGCCAGGAACTCTTCGAGTGATCCTCGCTTCCATTGCCGCCATTCATAAAGGCCGATCTGACCGTCGTCGTCGATGTCGCCTTCCGTGTACGACTCCTGCAAATCGACGGTCACTCGTTCCTTCGGTTTCAATTGCAGGATTTTTGTTCCCGAGGTGTTCCCCCTGTCGTCAGGTTTCCGATCCTCGTCACGGCGGCGTTCCTCTTCACGACGACGCTCCCAATCACGGCGGCGGTCGTCATCGGATCGATCTCGATCGGACTCGCCTCGGTCCGATCCGCCGCGTCCAAAATCGGGACGCCCACTACTGCTGCCGCGACTGAAAAAGCTTCCTCCGCCACTTTGTTCGCGCTCCTGTCGCATGCGATCCATGGCACGGGAGAAGTCTTCTTGGGTCGCTCCCCGCCTCAGATCAATTCCCGATCGCTGGAGGTTTTCCCGAAAGGAACCTGGCATCCGCGAGGTTTCATCCTCGGTGACGCGGCCATCGCCGTTCCGGTCGAGCATGCGGAAAAATCCGTCGGGCGAGAAACTCGGTCGCTGCGCCCATCCTGTCGAACAGAACAGGCAGCATCCGAACAGGCAATACAGCCCTGACAACAGCCAGAAACGGACGTTCCGGAAATACGTGCTTTCTTGCATCAATCGCGGTCCGAATCAAAAGATACGGTGTTTCATAAACAAAGGGATTCCCCTCGACGATGAAACCCCGAAAACTCGCCAAACTACCGGAAAATCTCGACTTGATCCGCCAGGAAATTCAATCCGGAATTCGTCGAAACCAATGGCAATTGGGAAAGGTAACCCTTTTTGCCCGTTCAGTTTGTACAATCGTTGGGGACGTGTAGAGAGGACAGGGTCGTCCTTTGACTGACTCGCCTTTTGATTGAGTCGGTCATATTGCACGATCCCCTGAATGAACCATTGTAGTCGATCCTTTTCGGAATCCCGACTCGAATTCTCACAACGAATTTTACCTGTTAAACACCTATGTGGTTTTCAGTTTCTTCTTTCCATTCTCAAACGGTCACCCCGATCCGGCGGAACGCCAGGAGTGCTCGGATGTTCAGATCTCTTTTCCCGACTAAGCCATTGGTGTCCGGATTCGCGCTGTCCGCTTGCTTGCTCGTTCTAGTCGGCGTGACTTGGGCTCAACCCGGCGGTGACGAGGGGCGCGGCGGAGACGATGGTGGCCGTCGAGGCGGACGCCTCGGCAACTTTGGCGGGGACCAGGGAGGATTCGGGCGAGGGGGAGGCCGGTTTGGAGGCGGACCTCCAGGTGGCTTCGGCGGTCGTGGGGGACGCGGGGGGGGACTCCTCGGCGAACTGATGAACGATGGCACTCGCACCGAGATCAATCTCACCGAAGATCAGGTGAAACAATTGGAAGAGATCGGCCAGTCGATGGCCGGGAACCGCGAGCAGTTCGGTGACATTTTCACTCGCATGCAAGCCGCCCAAACCGAAGAGGAGCGGAATCAAATCCGCGACGAGATGCGGCAACGGTTCGAAGACGCCCGCAAGGAACAGGAAGAAAAAGTCAAAGGCGTCCTCAACGACGACCAGTTCAAACGAGTCAACCAAATCCAACTCCACCGACAAGGCACTCGCGCACTGGGATCCGAAGACATACAGTCCCAACTCGGCCTGAGTGACCCCCAGAAGGAACAACTCGCGAAGGTCCTCGAAGAACGGGATGCCGCCCGCCGCGAACTCGGGTTCGGCGCTTCCGACGAAGATCGCGAAAAGTTCCAACAAGAGTGGGACGCCAAAGTCAACAACGTTCTCTCTGACGACCAAAAGAAGAAATGGACCGATATACTCGGTCCCCCTCCAGCGGACTCTGGCGAAGAACGCGGATTCGGCCGACCCGGTTTTGCCGGTCCCCCCGGATCCACTCCCGGCCAGCCTCCCCGACCGCCGCGGCAAATCTACATCGAAGAAAAGCCAGAAGGGGCTGAAAGCGTTCTCTCTTTCGGCGGTGGGGCGACCAATCCCAACATGGCTCCGCCGGCAGCCGGACCTCAAGACCCCGGCGCCCCACGCACGGAAAACCTCCCCCCCACCACGGAACCCATCCCTGGCGACAAAAAACTGACCTTCAACTTCCGTTATGCCCCTTGGTCCGATGTCCTCAAACTCTTCGCGGAAGAGGCCGGATTGTCGTTGGATATGAACGCCGTCCCCCCGGGAACGTTCAACTATTTTGACACCAAGCAGCACACACCCATGGAGGCCCTCGACATCCTCAACGGCTACCTCCTTCCGAAAGGGTTCTGCCTGGTCCGTCGAGATCGCTTCCTTGTCTGCATCAACATCGACAACGAAATTCCCCCCAACCTTGTCCCCCAAGTTCTTGCTGAGGAGATCGAGGAATACGGTCGCAACACGCTACTGACTGTGATCTTCCCGCTCGAGGGAGTCGACGTCACGCAGGTCGCGGCCGAAGTCGATCAGATCAAAGGCCCGCAGGGCAAGGTCGCCGGTCTCCCCTCCACCAACTCCTTGCTCGTGACGGACATCGGCACCAATCTCATCCGGATTCGCAACCTGCTTCGCGACGTCACCACGGCTGCCGGTCCGAATGCCGTCACCTTCAAACCGTATCAACTGCAACATATCTCGGCCATCGACGCCGAGACGACGCTCCGCAGTCTTCTCGGTCTCGGGTCGGGTGTGGTTAACGTTAGTGCCGGAGCCGGGTTCGATTTTGGTCGGGGCCGAGACTCAAGGGATTCCCGGGACTCGCGCTCATCGTCCACCCCCTCCACAACGATCTCCATCACGACGGACGAGCGGACCAACCAACTCCTCGTCTCCGCGACCACCATCCAAC
>JAGQQQ010000095.1 GCA_020426125.1 Planctomycetaceae bacterium | reverse complement strand
GAGAGCGGCGAGAAGTTCCAGATTCCGGACATGCTCTCCAATCGAGCCGATATCTATAACCTCGGCGAAATCATTGGCGACTCGGCGGACGCCTTTGAAATGAGTTATCTGGAGAACTCACTGACATCGAACCCCGTTTTATCACGGCTGGCGTCGCGCTCTCAAAAAGATGTCTACGGCGTCATCAAACTCGCTCAGCAGACTCGCCGCCAGCAGGAGACCGGGCAGCCTCCCAGCCAGGAAGGAATCGACTTCGAAGGCAACTACTCCGCCGAGGAACTCAATGAGTTTGTCTCTGTGATGGTCAAACTCATGCGGGTGCGAGACGTCGTCCTGCGAGTCAACCGGGAATACATCACCTCCGCCGCCCAACACGATGACTACCGGACAGAACCGCCGTTCCTGCTGCAAGGTTCTTACCGAAACATGAACCGCATCGCCGAAAAGGTGTTGCCAGTCATGAACGACAAGGAACTGGAAACTCTCATCGTCAGCAGCTATCAGAATGATGCCCAGACGCTAACGTCAGGAACCGAAGCCAACCTGCTTAAGTTCAAGGAACTGACGGGCCTGATGACGCCCAGGGAACAACAACGCTGGGAGGACATTAAGAAGACCTTCCGGCAGAACGTCAAACTTCGCGGCATCGGCTCCGACGACAAAGTCGGACAGGTCATCGCGACGCTATCCACCTTCAACGATGGACTGGACTCGATTCGCAAAGCGGTCGGCGATGCTGCGGTGTCCCTGTCGGCACGAAACGAAGACAACGGCCAACTGGAAGTCCTGGCGGCCGGTCTGAGGTCACTTTCCGAACAGATGTCGACCAGCCTGACGCGAATGGAGCAACTCGCCAGCCGACCAATCGAGGTGCCGGCCATTGAGATGAAATGGCCAGACCAACTTCCATCGACCACCACTCCCGCCGCGGACAAGTCGGACCGCATCACGGTCATCAACCGCCTTCCGAAATCCGTCTACAGCGTTCTCACGACGCAATTCTCGCTGATGGAACAATGGCTCAAACCGCTCACGGAACTGACCGCTCGGCAGCACCAGGAGATCACCGAACTCCGACCGATGGTGGAGCAATGCCTCAAGAGCTACCGCGGATTACTTGCCAAACTCGAAGAGGCCCATGCGGCGGAAGAATAGCTAGCTGGGAGGCTCCTTGCATGGGCAAATCACACGGCACCTCAGAAATCTCCTGGTACTGCGATCTCTGAAGGTCGTTCGATTCGGTGCGGGAAAGATCGACCCTTCGACGTCATTCGCGTTACAATCTCGTAGCCTCAGGCTCCTGGAACCGTTCGATGACATCCGAGGATTCGCGCCATGGACAAAGTCGCACCGCATTCTCAATCCCATCTTCTGGTGAATGCGGCAGGGAGTTGTTGCGGAGTGTTTTTCCGTCAGGTCCTTCTTGCAATCATTTTCCTCCAATTCGTCGCGTCGATGTGTTTCGGCCAAGCCCGGGGAAAGGCCGCGATCGCCACGAGTGGCCCGCGCGTGACGGCCTTGGCGGCTTCGGGAGATGGAAAACTGCTTGTCTCGTCTGGAACGGAGGATGTGCCTGGTCAACCGGGAATGAGAGCCGTTCGATTCTGGGACGTGTCCACGCGAAAACAACTCCGTCGTGTTTTGGTCCGCGCCGAGATCGTCACTGCCATTGTCACCCGCGGCGTCTCTGACTCTCAGGTCATGTACGTGGGGGATGATCGGGGCCAGATTACGACTGTGCGAGCCGACAATGGCCAACTCGCGACTTTCGCGGAGCCGGGAATGGCGCCCATTCAGTTTATTCGTGTTGACTATGACAACGGCGCGATCACCTACTTTGACGATCGATTCCATTTTATTGACCAGGGTGAACGCTTTGATGCCGGTCCGAATTCGCTCCCTTATCCCGACCAACCGCTCCATGACATCGATCCGATCCCCGGTGGCGGCCAACTTGGGATTGCCAACGGCCGGGATACCGTGCTGTTGCATCCATCGACTTTTCGGATGTCGGACCACATTGCGACCCATCGTCGACCGGTCACGGCTCTCGCGTTTGCTCGCGGCGATGGGATCTACATGGCGACTGGACACGACGATGGCACCATCGAACAGTGGCACGCCGGACAGGAGCGGCAGTTAAATGCATTCCTGGCCCACCGAGGAATCGTCACGGAGATTCTCTTCTTCGACGGCTACAAGACGTTCGTCTCGTTGGGAACCGACGGTTTCGTCCGAATCTGGGATTCGGAGACGGCCAAACTGCTCCGTGAAGTCAAACTGGGCCGGGAGCCGTTGCTGGTTGCGACACTCGTCGAACGGGGCAAAATCCTGGCTGTCGGCAACGGGACGAAGGTTGTGATGCTGACCCTGGATCCGGAGTCCCCCAAACTTGTCACGGAGATCGAAGAATTTGACGCGAGCGAGCAGATTCCTGGTGTCATCCTGCCAAACGGTGATCCTCTCAAGGACCTCGCCGATCTCGATAACTGGCGGATCGTCCGGGGGGAATGGAAATCCGAGGAGGGCCGTTTAAAGGGGGCCGGACACTCGCTCATTCGATTTCAACAGCGGCTCCCCAATGACCTCACGCTTCGTTTCAAACTGGCCGTCCGGGGAGAAACCAATCCTCGGGTCCGATTCGACGCATTCCATTTTGGATACGAGGGGCGTGACCACAAGTTCTTTCTTCACGGTCCGAAGCCGACCGGAACCCCCTTCCGTTTCGAATTGGAAACGGAGTACCAGATCGAAGTTCAAATCCTGGGGGATGAGGCGACGTTACGAATTAACGGAGAGGAGGTTGCCACATCGAATCCGAAGCGAAACGATTCTCGCGAGATCTCCATTGAAGGAGGCGGAAAGCAAAGTCAGGGTTATTCCGAGTTCTATGACTTTGAACTCGAGATCACGGACCAGATGGGACAGTAAAAGGAGTGACAAGGGGGGATTCGCACCCTGCCGCTGGTGTCCCCTCGGGATCACCTGCCTCCTCTCGTCAGTGCTCCGGTATGCCAGAATCCAGACTGGCCGCGAACCAGGGATCATGCTCGGACGAGTTGGGGATTCCGCCTGATTGCAGACTGCGACCAATGTGTCAGGCTAAGGTCTCGTCGGCCATTTCGCGGAGCTTGTTGACCAGTTTGTTGACCGTTGCATTGGCTTCGTCGCGAATGACTTCGATCGGCTTCGCTCCCGAATTCAGGTCCGCCAGATGGCCATCAATACTCGCTTTCCAATCGCGGCATTTCTCCAGGAGGAGCTTCCGACTGGCTTCGGAGAGCTGTGGATGTTTGGCCTCCAGCAATGTCTGGCAGCCATGGCTAAAGTCGCTGAGCCGTTTTCCTAACGCCACGGATGTGTCAAGTGGCTTTTTATCGAACGTGTCGGCCGCATCCGCGAGCGAGTCCAAGTAGTCGTGAGCACTGACGCTGGCGTTGAGCAAACCAGGTTGATCGAAGCCCCAGGTTGATGGAGACGGACGGGTCATCCAGACCGTCACCCCGACGAGGACAATCGCGGCCAAGGCGACCAGCGGCCTCAGGCTCTGAAACCAGCTGGCGCGTTCCCCGTTGGTCTCCGATGTCGGGCCATCATCAGGAACGATGGGATCAATTTGTTGCTCGATCGCGGCCCATTCTCGGATAATCGCGGACTTGGTCGCGTCGGTTTCATCAACGGTCGACCAGTAATCGCCCCCTTGAATCAACACGGCCTCCTGGAGGCGTAGCAACATCCTTGGATGCTTCATCAGTTCTGTGATCTGATGACCATTCAAAACGGACAGCCCGGACTCGAGGACCTTGTCGAAATCGGAACCCAAAATCTGGCGAACATCGGGTGTGTGAGCGGGGTCCACCTGGAGAAGGGTTTCCAGTTCGACCACCACTTGTCCCAGATCGCCGCGAACAAGTTGTTGTTCGAGCCACTCGGGCCAAGCGACGGGATCAGTGGGTAGGCTGGTTGCGGGAACTATTGACGTATTCATGACAGTTTCTTCTTCACGCATTCCGCGAGTTGTTTCTTGCCACGATCAACTCGGGTGTACACGGTTGCTGGTTTAATTCCTTTTCTCGCAGCGATTTGCGAGACATCCTCGCCCTCCAGTTGGGCGCGAATGACCTCCACAAAGTCCCCTCCAATCATCTTCAGGCAGTCCTGAAGCGCCGCCAGTTCCTCTTTTCGGTCTGACTGGATAACGTCGACCGGGTCGAAATCTTCCGGCAAATTTGGAGAAGGATTCTTTCGGATCAGGTCTGTGAGCCGATTTCGAGCGATTCGGAAAATCCAAGCCCGGAAATGACTTCCGTCAAATGTATGACGGTTGTTCCAGGCTTTGAGCCAGACATCCTGGCAGATATCGTCCGCATCGATCGACCGGGGACAACGAGATCGCAAAAATGCCCGCAACCGGTTGGCGTATAGCGCGTGAAGTTGCTGCAGCGCACTCGAGTCGCCGTCTCGAAAGCGGTCGATGAGTTGCTGTTCGCTGTCAGCGATGGTGGGAACGCCAGGGGGCATCCCCTCAGATTAGCGAGGAAGCTGACCCGTCTCAATGTTGAACAGGGTCAGCTTCTCAATCTCTTCACGACAAACGCTTTGAGACCCGCCAGTTTCTGTGTGGTCACATCGCCGTTTCACGCTGGGGCGATCCTGTTAGTAGTAGACCTTGATCTTCTTGACGACGGGAACCTGGACGACTTCGTACCGAAGAATCTGTTCCTGGTAAGCGTATCCGCAGTGGTCGTATTTGGTGATGGTGTCGTAGTACGGCTTCCGGACAGTTGTATAGGTGGTGATCGTCTTCCAGGTGTACTGCGGCTGGTAGCTGTATCCGCCATGTCCGTAGTTGTCGTAACCGTATCCGCCCGCTTCAGCGGACTGGACCGAACCCAACGCGGTGGCTCCAAGGACAATTCCGGCTGCAACGAGGGACCGCAGATTGAAGATTGATTTCATGGTAAAACTCCTGGTGAGTAAGAGAGTTGTGTGGGGTTGGTTGATGCCAGGAGAACGCCAATGCCCGGGAAATCTTCCCCCGCATTTCAAAAAATCGCGAACTTTCGTTTTCCGGTTCGCTCCTGCTTCCCATCATCTGGGGTCACATTGACTGCGTCACACGGATTCTTCCTGGCAAGTTGACGGTGCCGCGAACCTCGCGTTCCGTTCGCTGTCAAAGAAGGAGGAAGCAATCTGGTATTCCATTCTTTTGACAAACGGACTTCCGCATGCCTCCCTCACGCATCGAGAGCCCTTCCACTCACTCCACGTTGGCAAAACGGCTCGCCCCGGAGGATCTGTCCCCGGGACAAATGGTCGCCGTCCACACTGAGATTGTGCGGCTGCCCAGTTTCTTCTGGTGCGGCGATGCCGAAGAACTCAAACCCGATGAACTGGTTCGCATTCGTTGCGAGTCCTCCGAGAATGGACTTCCTTTGAAAGTGATGGCGGTTTGCCTGCCGTATGTTTTGCTAAAGGATCCCTGGGGAGACCATCGCACGAACGACACCCGATTGACCGAATTCGTCAAACTCAACAAGCATTACGCGAAGGCGGTGCGCAAGGCCTTTCGGAAATTGTCCAAGACACGATCGTCGCTCTAACCATTCACATCGAATCGACGCGATGACGGAACCCTTCGTCGAGTGTTGGGAAATCTCACGTGGAGAAACGGTTCAGATTTCCTATTCAGTCCCAAAATTCCGCATTTCTTTTTTCAATCTGTCTCGCCAAAGAATCAATTTGACCGAAGCAGCCCGTGACGGATAATTGATTCAGTTCGAGGACATTCTTCCATAATCAGGAGACCCTGGGATGAAGATCGATTATCGAATTGATCCGTCGATGCCGCGATTTGTTCGAGACACACTCGATGAGTTCGTCGAGAAGCGGTTCGCTCGTTTCTCGACCGCAATCTTCGGCGTTCAAGCGAGTCTGTTGGATTTGAACGGCCCTCGCGGAGGGAAGTCCATTCGCTGTCGACTGGTCGTAACGCTCGCCCGGGGCGAGCAGGTCGTGATTCAGGAGACCTCAACCACAGTGGGTGAGGCGATCTATCGCGCGTTTGAACGGGCGACCTTCGCATTGACTCGGAGAATGAAAAAGCATCGCGAACACCATCCCGATTTCACTCGCCGGTCTCTCGGGCCAGCGTTGGCGTCAGCCTCATAAAACGGTTCCCCTTCCGGCCTCGTGTGCTCGGAAGGGGTGAGATCAAATGAATGCTTTGCTCCCTTTCGTGACGGCCCTGGGTTTCTCTGGAACCTGGGGCCGTTTTCGATCCCGGAAGACGGATGCGGTTCGGAATGATGCCACGAAACCCAAGTGCTTGGAACTGCCTGTCATCTCCATCTCTGGACCGACGACGGCTTCAGATGGAATCGAATTCGAAGATGCCCCGGGAGCGGTGGCCTGGAACGCGCCGAATCCTCCCGGGGGCCACAGCGAATTTCTCGGAGTCCACGCTAATCGAAATCGTCGCATGTTCCCGAACACATCGCATTCTTGCGGCATGAGCCGTTCCCGAAGGTCTTTTCGCTCTGGGCGCGGATTGCCGGAGCATCACCGACCGTTCCGGAGTCTTCTGAACAGAACACCCAGGCAACATCAACCGATGTTCGCTGGAATGGGCTCGATTTCAGACCGGCACACGCTCGATCGACTCAGAGTCTATCCGGAAATGTCGGTGTCTTTACGATATCGAGTGGTCATGGTCACGGGTTCGTACCAGATACAGCGTGTCATCGGACTTTCCGGATAGTTTCTCAGCGCGTCAACCCGTCAATCCAGATTGGCTCCTGCATTAGGTTCCCTTGACTGGAAGCGGAAGCCCAAGAGTGTCTTTATTCGGAGAAAAGCCATCGCCGTCGGTATCGACAAAGATCGGGTTGCTCAAGGCCGAAGGAGAAACGTTTCCATATTGGCTGCCATAGACCACTTCGAGTGTTGAGTCGGAATCACCGGCTCCGACAATCAGATGAGCGTCCCCCTCTAAGGTAATCGTCACCTTCTTTTGGAATTTCATGGCCCCGTCGCCAAACTGGTCTGCGTGCTCTTTCCGCGTGAACAGCAAATCCTGATTCGCTTTGCCGTTGACGAGAATGAAGACCGTATCGACGTCCAGCCAGTTGGGACATTGCACGGAGATATCAAGAGTCACCTGTTTTGAAGGTGCTGACAAATCCTGGCCGACCGTAACTCGTTTGTCCTGATCTGGCGAATGGGCGAAGACTTTGAGAAATGGGCCGTTGGACATCACGATCCGGCCTTCCTCGGAGGCGTGGACCATTTCCATCGTGTCGATCTGAGCGGGATCGTCAGTGGAGGATTGGATCCAATTTCGTAACCATCCCGATCCGTGAAAGTTATAGTGGGCATCCGTGTTGACGACCCCAGGGATGCGGTAGCCCTGGTTGAGCAATTGGAGCCACCGGAAAAGGCGATTTCCATTTGCATCGGCAGCGGAGACGCCGTCAACCTGGCCCAGAGTTAGCAGTTTCTGGATGGGATGGATCTCCATCACATCGATCAGTGCGACACCGGCTTCGTGGCCATGGTCCGGTTCAGTATCTCCGTTTTTGTCGTACACCAGCCAGCCAATATCGGGATGGTTCTGCTGAATCAGTTTCTCGCTGCCATCATCCCAGGCCGCGATCCGCTGAACCTGCTTCTCAACATCGGTATCGGTCTGAGGACCGCCGCCATCTTGGCGATGTGGGTGGTGGTGGAGCGGAAAAACATTCTGGTGGTTCAGCGGTAACGGACTTCCGGTCAGTTCCATTCCCGTTGTCGAAGACAGAAATCTTCCGATCCGAAGAGCGTCGATATGGTGCTGATAGGTGTCGATCCGATTGTGCTCCGTACATGGAGCAAACTCAATGTGTTCGCAGACGAGATTGAGCACTCGTCCCCGCTGACTCGCGGTGTTGTCACCTGACGGCGAGCTATGGCTGTGAAAATCGCTGCTGACCCAACCGGTTGTGTCGACGGTCCGCTTCAACACCGCCTCAATCGGGGAATTCTGACCGGAGGCGACCAAAACACTTTTCTGAACGATGTCGTATTCGGGACCATGACTGATCGTCAGTTGATACTCGCCAGGGAGCAGGTCCTGAACGACGTTTCCGTTTGGCGAGTAACGGAGGTTCCGAACACCCGTTTCCGCCGTCTCCGGTCCGAAGTTGGGAGATTGATGATTCTCCGCAGCGACAAACTCGACTTTGCACGGGAGGTGTGCACCCGATTGATCCTTCGCCTGGACGGTCACGGTCCCTGGCTTGTAGGCCACGCAAATGAGGTCCTGCTCCTGCTCCATGACATCACTGACTGTGAGCGGCGCGTTCTCTTCAGCGACGACGCCAAATTGGCTGATCCGCAGTTGATAGTCTCCTTCCGGAAGCGGAAGTTTGGCTTCTCCGTCTCGATTCGCGACGGCAACTCCCAAAAGCTCGTCTTTGTTTCGGACTTCAATTCGTGCGTGGTCCATGCGTCGTTTGAGGCCATCCTGAACAACCAAGGTCACCTCTCGGCAGGGTGTGGCTTTGGGTTCGGCAAAGGCCTCTGTGACGTGCATTCGTGTTGCTCCACAGGCGATCTGACAGACGCGAGTCACACTCTGTCCCGGAGCGATCTCGATCTTCGTTTGGCTATCGGAGTTGGCATAGCTCAGCGTGCTCGTCCGGGAATTGCTATTACATTGGATGGCGTGTTCCAGGCAACGGACGCCGTACGCCTGTTGCCAGAAATGGTCTTCGATGGAAAAGACGGGCGTCGTCCCATTCGGAGATTTGGTCATGTCCTCTTTTCCTCCGTCAGCGCGGATATCGTCGATCAAATCCACTTGGATCGGCTTCTCCGACACGTTCTGATAGCGGACTGACATTGTTAAAAACTGATCGTTCTCACCCAGAGAATAAGTCACTTCCACCGTCGGACGTTCTCCGTTTCCTTCGGAGATGACGGAAACGGACAGGTTCTTTCCGTCGACTTCCGTGTCCATGGTCAGCCCGTTTGTTGTGTTCTCGGGGTCACTGAAGGTCCACTTCCGAAACGGGTATCGCCTCGCTCCGGGATAAAAACAACTGAGTTGGTCACTTTGATGATCCCGATCCGTGAGATCGATCAGGCATCCTGCGACGTCGCGGACCGTCATGTTGGCGTTTCGATTGGGAGTCACGTTGGCAATCACGGCCGTCAGATGACGGTTCCGTAACACGGCGTCGCCGTAGATTGCGTCGACTTCCTTTCCTTCCGGAACGAAGCGATCCCAATTCGTGGCATTCAACACCGCGAGTTCCACGTGTGGCGTTTTCGCGTCCGCGGAGATCAGGATTGCAGCGCACGCCATCGGAAGACAGACGGCCAGAAGTAACAGCCATCGGGAAACAGAGGACGGGGCGGGAGTGTTCATCAAAAATCACCAGCCAGAATTCAAAAAAGAGAATGAGACCCGTCGGGCCAGTCACAAATTATCTCGCTGCGAGGTGAAGCACAAACTCGCGCTTATGAAATTCGTGAGAAGTCCGATGATTTCCCGACGACTCTGAGACCAAGGCCAAAAGAAGTCCCGTTCATGAGGCGAACCGTTCGTTGTCGCGAAATCCCTTGAGAAACTGATTCAGTCCAATTTCCCAAGCCTGTTCCGCTCATCACGTCGATGGCAATCCCGTGCCTGGGCCAACGTACCATTTCCAGATTTCGTGGGGCGCGACAGCCGCGAGGATTCTGATCCGGACATGCGGCGGCAGCGAAGTCGGAGATTCGATTCAGGCCGCTCGAGATCCGGGGAAGCAATTCGGGAACTGGAATACTCCAAAGGTCACGTGATGCGCCGTTTTGAATCTCTAACGCCTTGATTCAATTGGCGATACGACGAACGACAGGTCTTCGGAGGGGACCAGGTATTGGCGGACTTCGCATCTTTTCCCGAGGAGAAAGGGTAGGAATGCGATTCCTTTCTCTGGAAATTTCAGGGATACTTCCCTTTTCGGGAACTCCTTGGGAATTCTCCTCGTCAAAGTGTGGTGATCGTGGCATCAGACGACTTGCGGCTGATTGAATCGACACTGGCTGGGGACACGGAGGCGTTCGGCGAACTGGTCTTGAGATATCAGGACCGGCTTTGTGGAACGCTTGTCCACATGCTGGGGTCCGTTCACGATGCGCGGGACGTCGCCCAGGAAGCGTTTCTGCTCGCCTTTGAAAAACTGGAAACGTTTCGGCGAGAATCGTCCTTTTATTCGTGGCTGTTTCGCATTGCCTACAATGCCGCCATCAGCCAACGAAGAAAGGAACGCAAGAACCGTCGATCCATCGATCATCAAAAGGACCAAACGGGTTCCGAACCTACCGATTCCCGCCCCGCCAACGACCCCGCCTATCAACTCGAAATCGAAGACAGTCAGCGGCAAGTCCGCGAAGCCTTGGATGAACTCGGTGAGGAGTACCGGGACGCCATCGTCTTGAAGGAGCTTGAAGGACTGCGATACGAAGAGATCGCGGAGATTTTGGGATGCCCCATTGGGACAGTCAGAAGCCGGATTCACCGGGCTCGCCAACTTCTCCGCGAAAAACTGGCTCGCGTCACCGAACGAGAGCAAACTTAAACGACCATGCCTACTCCCCACTCCGAAGAATTGTTGTCCGCTTATCTCGACGGTGAGTTATCACCGGCCGAGCGCGCCGAGGTGGAACGACAATTGGACGCCTCCCCCGAGTTACGTGATCTCCTCGATGAATGGTCCGAGTTGGGACAATCGCTGCGTAGACTCCCTGGCCCCTCGGTTCCGGCGGATTTTCATCAATCGTTGATGGCGGATATCGTGAGGTCTCAACCCGCTCCTCAAAGGCATTCCGATCCACTGGGGAGACATCTCTGGCGATTCGCCTGGAAGGCGATTCTTGCGGCCTCTGTGGTTCTGGCCGTTGGAACGGCCATGTTCCAACGGATTCCGGTCGGCAACTTCGTTGCGATGGACGCGGCCCCTGAAGCGGAGCGGAATATCGCGATGGAACGCGTCGCGGCCCCTGCCGTCGAATTGGCGTCGGCCGATCCAGAGGCGGGGGCTCCGTTTGAGATGGTGGCACCATTAAGTCGCGCCGAATCGATTTCCCCGACAGACGGAGAGATGGCACCCGTTTATATCATCACCAAAGACCAGATCCGGGAACAATTGGCCAATCTGGGGCGAGCCCCAATGCCTGGCAACAGTGTGAGCGTGCGGCGGACAACGGAAAACGGAGAGTCTCCGATTGTCGTGGATCTCGTGGTCGTTGATGCGGTTGATACCGTTGGCCAGCTTGAGGTTCTCCTGAAAAGGCAACAGGCATCAACGCCTGGAGAGGTCATCTTCGAAGGTGTGGAAGGGATCGAGTCCCCCAATCCGAAGGACTCGCAACTGTTTGCCGTTTATCTGGAGATGGACGGCCCGCACATGGCGGAACTGCTGAACAATGTTCCGGCCTTGGACGCGGCAGTCTTTGTGGAAGAGTCCTCGGGCGAGGCCACGATGTTGGAGCAACAATCGCTCGCTAGCCGAGGATTGGGAAGTCGCTCCCCAGAGTTCCCTTCCAGCAATTCGCTCAAAGAAGAAGTTCCGATTGATGAGTTTCGATCACGGCAGGCCGGAAACTTGAAGGGCCGAGCGAGAAAAGATCAGGTTCGATTTGATTTTCAGGCGATTGTCGCCTCGCAGCAGCCGAACTCCAATCCCACGTTTCCTGCGACAATCGACCAACCAGATGGAGCGCTGTCCCAAACTCGTGCATCGAGAAGTGTCGCCGAATCCTCTCCTGCTGGGACATCCCCCGTTCCAGCTGCACCCAATGCGGTTGCGACTACTGGAGCGGCTCCCCCATCGCCGACCGGGCTCCCCTCATCAAAGGACGATGAATTCAAGGCAACCGCCCTGTCACAAGACTGGGCAAAGGCCAAACGGCTCAAAGCGATCCTGTTGCTCAGGCAGCCGGATCCTCCGAGAACACCCGAAGAGCGGTGAGAGGCATCAAGGGAGGAGCGGGAGAGCGCCGGAGCAGAACCGCCCGATTCACTGGGATTCCGAGGAGGTCGCAGGTTCCGTCGAGGGAGCGGCGTCTTCCGTGGCCCCTGACGGAAACGGCTCATTTTCAAGACCTGTGAAATCGGGAAGGTTCGGCATTTCGTGGAGTTGGAATCGGTCTTTTTCCGGCAAAAACCGAGGCGCCTCTCGGTCCGGGCGATTTCGGATTTTCGTTAGGATTTCGATCGGCCAGATCGAATCTAAGTATCGATTTTTTGCCTCGCTGGCGAGCAGATACGCTTCCCATATACGTCCACTCTCCCAGAGGAATCGGATGACACGTTCCGTTGCCTGCTCATCTTGGAAACCCGAGCCGAGAGTGGTTTCTACATCTTTCCGAAATTGTGCCAAAGCGTTCGCGTAGTCCGTGAAAGGTTTTCCCAATTCGGGATGAGTTCGTGTCAGCGACTTCGCCAACCGATCAACAAACCGATGAGATGTGGGGCTCATTCGTGCGGCTTCCCAAAAGCACCGAGTGGCGATGTCGTTTTTTCCAAGTTGTTCCGCCCAAAGCCCTTTGACGAACCAGATTCTCGGGCTGTCATGCACGTCCGATGGCAACGCGGCGTACCATTCCTTGAGTTGGGGGCGATCTCTTTCCAACAAGAGCTCTCCCAGAAGAGCTTGCGCCGCCGAAAAACCGGGGTCCTGTTCAACGGCTCGTTCAAGGCGACCCTGTGCCGACTCCAGATCATCCCTACGCAGATCCTCCGTTGCCAAGGCGAAATTGAGCGCGGGATCATCGGGAGTCTTCTCCACGTATTCGATCAGGGCGTTGGCCACTTCCGGATCATAGAGCTCCGGATCGATCATCAGGAAGATTTTCCGGAGATCAGGATCCGATTGGCGTGCGACTTGGTACAAAAGGGGATCCGCCTCCACACGTTGGTGCGTCAGCAGATAAAGTTCAAGGAGCCGTCCGATAGAATCCAGATGGTCTGGGTTGGACTTGAGGACGTACTCATGCTCGTGAATTTCGCCGCTCAACTCGCCGAGTTTCTGATAGATCCCAGCACAGGCCAGAGCCGCGACCCGTGACTGAAACGTCTCATCACGAGGGTAGGACTCGTAATACCCGAGCGCAGCTTCGAAGTCCTCCAGTTGAATGGAAGCATCCCCTGCCAGAAGCTGTAACGAGGGCCATGCCGGGTGGTCTTTCGGGATCTTCTCGACATGAGTGAGGACGTCGTCCCAGTGGCCACTTCCGAAAGACTCGAATGCCTGATGGATGTCCTCCTCCACGGGATCGGTCTTTCCGCACCCCAGTAACGAACACAACACAACAATCATCAGCGGTCGACGCCACCAGAAATCGAACATGGACATTCCGGAGTCATGAAGGGAAACAAATCATTGAGTTTGAGAATGGCGACTCCCTGGAACGTCCGCAACCGAGTCGTTCCACATTCTCCAGGGAAAGCTGTTAGATTGGATCGGATTCCAGCATTTTGAGGAGCAGAACCATGAGCATCTGGGACAGATTTCGCCTCGACGGGAAACGAGCCTTTTTGACGGGAGGAAGCCGGGGACTCGGCAGAGAAATGGCCCTTGCCCTCGCGGAGGCGGGGGCGGACGTCTGCCTGGCCGGTCGAAATCAGGAGTCACTGGATCGGACCGCCAAGGACATTCGCGAACTCGGCCGTCGCGTCTGGACCGTCTCGGTCGATATGTCCGTTCCGGAATTGTGCGAAGCGGCCTGCGAGACCATTCTCCAGGAACAGGGATGTTTTGACATCCTGGTCAACAACGTTGGGGGCCGCCGGGAAAGCATTCCCACTGAACAGATGCCACTCGCAACCTGGCAGAGACTGATCGACTTCAATCTCACCAGCACGTTTCTCTGTACGAAATGGTTTGGGGGAGCGATGGTCGAACGAGGTCACGGGGGGCGGATCATCAACATCTCCTCCATCAACGCCTTCGTGGCGGGACCGGGGATCCAGGGGCGGCATTACGAAACCAGCAAGGCTGCCATCGTCCAGTTCACACGAGCGACGGCTGTCGACTGGGCGAAATACGGCATCACAGTCAATGCCATCTGCCCTGGCCCGTTCCTCACAGAACCCAATGTCCGGTGGTCTGAGACTCACCCCGATGTCATTAACCGGATTCGAGAACAAGTTCCGCTCGGAGATTTTGGCGCCCCCGAAGACCTGGGACCACTCGCGGTCTACCTAGCGAGCGACGCCTCCCGGTTTATGACCGGGGCGGCCCTGATTCTCGATGGCGGATACACACTAATGTGACGCGATGAGGGGTACCTCCCAGCGGACTCTCATCGAGGGAGAATGAAGAATGATCAGTTCGAATGGGGTTGAATCACGCCCCAAACCCGACGGATGTTCTTTTGAACATCGATGTTCAAGGTCCGAGCTTGCCGATACACAATCATCGGTTTGCTGAGCACAGGTCGGACGATTGTTGATTCTGGATCCCTGATTCAGGTACCCGTTGATCAAGAGAGAGCCACCGGTCGGACTTGAACCGACGACCTACGCTTTACGAAAGCGTTGCTCTGCCAACTGAGCTACGGTGGCAATGGACTGCCGAAACTGCCTCTGCACAAGTTGAAGGCCCGGAATAGGCACCCTCACAAACTCGTGTGCCGTCTCCCGATCGACAAACGGACGACAACTCCAAAATGACGGGCTTTGCTCACGAAGTCTACCGGATCTTCAAAATCCGGCAAGCCAGATCCAATCTGTGAATCGACGCCCATTCACGCCCTCCGCTCACAGTAGCCCCCATCGAGGGATCAATCCCTAGAAGCGGGTCGGGCGATCGTTGTCGCGAATCATCGCGATCGCACAAAGGGCTATGCGTTCATCATGAGTCAGGGACTTCGTTAGGAAATCGCAAGGGCCATCCATGAATGAATCCTGCTTTGTCTGATCCGTCCCTTGAAAACTGGGCCCTTTCAGTTTTCATAATGTGACGTTCAGCGCATCACATCTTACATCAGCGTCTCGCAAAGTAACTCGTCTGGTTCCGTTACTCCAAAGTCATTGGACCGGTCTCGTTCCCAGAGCCCGTCTCATTCTCAGTGATGGAAAATGGATCGGGATGCTTTCGACCCGGACAGGAGTTCCCAAAAGAGAAACCCTCGACACCGTTCCGTGACGAGGGTTTCTCGAATGGCCAACCTGGACTCGACGGAGGTCCTATGAACTCGTCTCCGCTTCGCCGGCCTTCGCCCGACGCTCGCGAAGACGAGTTGCCTTTCCAACTCGGTCGCGGAGGTAAAACAGCTTTGCGCGACGAACTCGTGCGTGACGCTTCACGACGACGTCTGCAACTTTGGGGGAGTTGATGGGAAAGGTTCTCTCGACCCCTTCCCCTGCCACGAGTCGGCGAACGGTGAAGTTCTCATTGATGCCGTGCCCGCGCTTCGCGATCACGACACCAGTGAAAATCTGAATCCGCTCCTTGTTCCCTTCGAGGATTCGCGTGTGGACGTCGACTGTATCTCCAATTGCGAAATTGAGAGAATTTTCCCGGAGGCTCGATTGCTCCGCCAAGTCAAGAAGTTTGTGTCTCATCGAAATCTTCCAAATTGTCCGCGAGCGGTGCCGTCCGGAAAGGCACTTCGCCACTTCTGATGTTGTTCAACCACCGTTTTCGGGAATACCTCTCTCTGTCTGGGGGTACCCCGGACTTTCCCTTCCGGCCGGTGTCAGTCCTCACAGCAGGTATGAGAACCGTTGATCAAGTCGCCCCGTCGTTGACGGGTGCGTTCCAAACTTTGCTGCCGTCGCCACTCCGCGATGGCCCCATGGTTTCCACTTAACAGGATCTCAGGAACAGCCATTCCCCGATACTCCCTCGGCCGAGTGTATTGTGGGTACTCCAGCAGTCCTGAATCAGAAAACGAATCATACTTGGCGCTCGTTTCGTCTCCAAGCACTCCTGGAATCAACCGGATCACGGAGTCGATCACCAACATCGCGGGGACTTCGCCGCCGTTGCAAATGAAGTCCCCTACCGAAACCTCCACCGGCTTCAGCCCTTGGTTAATCCGATCGTCGAACCCTTCATAACGACCACACAACAATAAGAGCCGCTTTTCCTGTGCGAAATCTTCGGCCATCTTTTGGTCGAACCGTTCCCCTTGAGGGGTCAACATCACCAGCTTTCCCGGTCCACCGACATCTTTTTGTACCGCTTCCACGCAATCAAAAACGGGCTCGCACCGAATCAGCATCCCGGGGCCCCCACCATAGGGGGTATCGTCAACGGATTGATGCTTATCGGTCGTCCAGTCGCGAAAATTCCACAAATGAATGTCAATCAGCCCAGCGTCAATCCCCTTCTTCAACAGACTCTGCTCCAGGTATCCCTGAAAGATTCCCGGAAACAATGTCAAAACGTCGAATCGCATGGATCGGCTTGGGGAGATTCCGCCCTCGGGGTCTCTTCCATCTCGCCGATTGTCAACTGGAACACGGCCATAGGAGTTTCAAAAGAACCCATCGAGAAAGCAACTGAATTCGGGGTGGTCGACGAAAAAGGAATGCCGCAGGACGAGTCCCATCGCTCTCCCGTTCAGGAAATCAACGGGGCAGCGACAAGCCCTACTCCGCTGCCGATTCCGCAGGGGCATCCTCGCTTGGTGGCGCCTCTTCGGTCGCGGCGGGTTTCACCTGGGGCGCCATCATCGGAGGCGGAGATTTCGTTTCTCCCCAGTCTCCCTCTTTGAACTTTCGAATCAGGACAGCCACCTTCTCGGAGGGTTGTGCGCCCACCGAAATCCAGTGATCGACACGCTCCATATTCAGCGACACTCGCTGAGACTTGTCTTTTCTCATGGGGTCATAGTAGCCAACCTCTTCGATGGCTTTCCCATCGCGAGGCGAACGCTGATCCATGATGCAAATCCGATAAAACGGGCGATGGGTCCGCCCCATCTTTTTCATTCGTATCCGAACCGACACACTGATCTCCGAAAACCTGCGCGGCACCAACACCGCAAATTTTGTTTCGACAACTCAAAATGACTTGGCCGAATCGTGACAATCTCATCGGATGGGGTCACCCCTCATCCCACGAACCAGAATCCGTCACGAAAAGGGGAAAACCCCGCCACGGAATCACGGCATTTCCGCCAGAAACGCATCACTATAAACAACGTCAGAAGGTTCCGCGAGATTGGCAACGCAGAATTCTCGGGGAAATTTGGACAGCGTGCCGGTTTTTGATCTGAGTGCCCAAAATTTCTATAAGTCACATTCCTATTTGCGCTTATTCTTTTTTCGTTGCTGCTTGGCCCGCTTTCGTTCCTGTTTTTTCTTGTCTCGCAGAACATTTTTATCCGCTGGCCCCCGTTTGCTGCGTTGTTTTTCCGTTCGCATTTTGGCTCCGGGATTCATCATGTCAGCCTGCATTTCCCGGACCTTTTTTAATTGGTCTCCTGTTCCCAAGCCCGCCATTTGTTGCATCATCCCGGACATCTGCTTGAACTGCTTGAGGAGATCGTTGACTTCGGCAGGGTCGGTCCCACTTCCCACAGCGATTCGGTTTCGACGGGACCGATCAATCTTGTCCGGATTTCGCCTCTCATCAACTGTCATGGATTGGATCATGGCTTCGACCCGACCCACATCTTTGTCAGGGTCCATGCCGTCCATCTCGTCGAGCATCTGGGAAACTTGTCCCATTCCGGGAATCAGTTTCATCAGACTCTTCATGCTCCCCATGCGTTTGATCTGGTGCATCGCCTTCAGGAAGTCATCGAGCGAAAACTTCCCCTTCAGCATTTTTTCCCGCTGCGCTTCGATCTCCTCAGGGTCGAGGTGTTCCTGTGCTTTCTCCAGCAGTGAGGCGATATCACCCTGGCCCAGGATTCGTTGTGCCATTCGTTCGGGATGGAAACGCTCGAGGCTTTCGAGTTTCTCCCCCACTCCGATGAATTTGATTGGAACTCCGGTGACCGCCTTAACGGACAACGCGGCTCCCCCTCGGGTATCGCCGTCGAGTTTGGAAAGGATGACTCCATCGAGCTCCAGAGCCTCATTGAAAGCCTTGGCGCTATTCACAGCGTCCTGGCCGGTCATCGCGTCACAGACGAGCAACGCCTGATGTGGCATCAATTTATTGTCGATTTCCATCAACTCGTTCATGAGTGAGTCGTCGACATGCAAGCGGCCAGCCGTGTCCAGGATCAGGACATCACAGCCTTGGGATTTCGCGGCTTTCTTGGCGTTCTGGCAAACCTTCACCGGCGTACTTTTTCCGGCTTCTTCCCAATACACCGGAACGCCAACCTGCTCGCCGATCACTCGAAGCTGTTCGATCGCTGCCGGGCGCTGAAGGTCCGCCGCCACGAGCATCGGTTGATGTCCCTGTTCCTTGAGCATTCGGGCGAGTTTGCCACAGGTCGTGGTCTTGCCCGCCCCCTGAAGCCCGCACATCATCAGGATGGCCATTTCCCCGCGTCGAACGGCGATCGAGTGATCGACGGGTCCCATCAGATTGACAAGTTCGTGGTAGACGATCCCGACAATCTGCTCGGCCGGTTTCAAAGATTTGAGGACCTGTTCTCCGACCGCCTGTTCGGTGACCCGGTGGGTAAAGGCCTTGGCAACGTCATAATTGACATCCGCCTCAAGTAAAGCGTGGCGCACCTGGGCCATCGCGTCGCGAATATTTCCCTCGGTTAACCGCCCCCCTGAAAGGGAACTGAGAGCGGAGCCAATGCTGCTGGTGATGGATTCAAACATGGTTCGAGTTCGTCGAAAAAAGGACTGCTCCCGAGAAGCGGCATTGCTCCCCGCAGGATTCTCGCCCCGGGAGCATGATGCGCTGCGATAGGAGACAATGATATCGAATCATCCCGAGGTGGGAGAACACTACCCCCTCCCGAAGGGAAGCCCCTTGGGGTGGGGGACTCACATTTTGCGGGTTATGGCGAGAGGCGGATGAAAGCATACCAATCATGCCTGGTCGAACAGGTTTCTCACCTGTTGTAAACAGGATGCAATCCAGTCCTACCGGGAAATTTCCTTCCGCCGAACGCCAATATGTCGAAAGGAACGAACCACGACTTGGGAGAGCCGACGTTCCCTCGCTTGACGACGTTCTCTCTAATCTGGAAGCCAGAGCTTGCTTGGACCTCCCGTCGCCTGCTCGGACTCGGCCGTCCAGACCGCTTGACCTTCTCCGGTCGCCCCGGGAGTCACAATGGCATTCTCCCACGGGGGATCAATTTCTAAGAGCTTGACGAATTCGGCGATCCGTTGACGAACTTCGGGGACTTTTGCTCCGTAGTAGTTCCAAAGTTCCAAAAGAAGCTCCCGCATCTCTGGAGTTTCGGGTTCGGCGGAACGGAAGATCAACTCGCGCATCTTCCATCCGAGGAGTTGTTGGAACCTTGCCCCTCGTGCTTTGGAGAATTGAAACCCTTTCTCGATCCACTCCAGAGCCTCATCATGCAACATGGCCCGGCTCGCAATTTCGGCCAGTGACGCATGCGCCTGCTCCGCCTCCTCTTCGTGTTCGGACACGAGATTGTCCCGAGACGTCAAAAACGCAGAAAGGAGTTTATAGCCCAGGCCACAGTGTTTCACGACCAAAGCCCGCTGCATCAGTTTGTAGAAAAGATCATTCGACAGCGGTTCCAAAGGGACGTATTCCATGTCTGAAACCGACAAGATATTGAGATGGTCCACATCCTCGACTCGAATCGGCTCGGGCATTGGAAGCTGAAGCCGCGCCGTTAATGTCTCCTTATCTAAAATGACATCCCGACGATCCAAATAGGCATCAAACACCCGGATTGCCGCGGCCAGGGGAACATGGAGACTCTCCACTCCGATGGCCTCCTCAGGCGTTTTTCCTTGCAAAGCGTCTTGTGGTGTCTTCAACCAAGTTTCGTCCACACACCGGCGAACAAACTCCTTTCGAAGGCGACGACGAACCGCCCCCGGCGTTTTGGGAGGAAAGAATGCCGATTCCGTCAGAGCCAACTCATCTCGGGAATACCAGCCGACAACAGGATCCTCGGTCTCTTCATCCCGCTCCGCCGCCGTTGCAAGCTCACCTGCCGCTTTCTCGAAGAGTTCGACGGCACTGTTCAGCCGATCCCCCTCGAGGGCGGTGATCATCGCCTGTTGCCGCGGATTCTCGTCGATGCCGTCGAACAAGGTGACCTTGCCGATGGATCGAGGCGTTTGTTCCATGGTCAGTTCCGACAATTCGTTCTCCGGAGGCAACGGACGATCCAAGATGTCATAAACCGCCGCGACTCCCGTCTGGTTGTCGACGTCCGCCATTCGGCAAAGCCGATCCTCATTATCTAGCCGGGTCAGTAATCGGGACAAGCCTTCCACGTTGTACTTTCGAATTCGCGCGGCAACGAGATTGCCTTTTTCGCGCTTGTCCAAAAGCTGGGCCAACGTCTCGACGTCGACAGCCATCTTTTGGTCGGCGTAGAGCTGAGCCGCTTTGTGAAGAGCGATGGAAGCCTGTCCATCTTCTCCTCCCCAGGCACGCATCAGGCCGATCATGTGCTGCAAAGACGCGGAGTCCGGGTCCTGTGCGGCAATCTTTTCCAGAAGGTCAGCCGCCTCCGCGAAACAGCCATGGAGATACAATCGCTGGGCTTTGCGGAGATTCGAAGCCTGATCTTCAGCAGGCGCGTATTCCGGAAGGGGGTGCCCTCCTCGCAAGGGATAGGGAACGTCTCCATCGGCATCGAGTTCGAGCATCGCCATGATCATTTCTTGGCGTTGCTGATCGTCTCCCAGCCGTAACACCATCGCCATATGTTGGCGGGCCGCCATGTCTTGACCGGAGTCGAGAAAATAATTTGCCACGGCTTCCGCGAGAAACGCGCACAGTTGCGGCTCCGCCATCATCGATTTGAGAAAGGCCCGGTGGATGACCTTCATACACTTACTGATCGGCTCCAAGTCGATCATCACAACGGCCAACAGTGCGTTGGAAAGCGGATGATCCGGACACTTTCGCAAAAAGGCAACCAGATCGTCCCGGGCCTCTTCCAATCGCCGCTCGTTGAGCAACGCCATGGCGCGTTGTGTCACCAGCCATCCATTTTCCGGGTGTTTCTCCCGAAGTTTATCGATGAGCTGGATCGCCATTCGCGGTTGATTGTTCTCTTGCAGCCGCTGAATTTTCTCCATTTCCGGTAAGATTGCCTGGCAGCAAAACTTGACTTTCTTGCCGCTCCCACAGGGACAGGGTGCGTAAGGATCCATCGTGTCTTTCTCCTGAGACGGTGACAACTATTGACTTCGGCGGGCGCGACCTCGCGATCCGTCCCCGACTTCGTGATATTGAAGTGTGATTTGAATGCATTGACTCGCCGAAATGGCTGCCAAACGTCCAGTCCATCATCCGGCGAATCCCTCAAACTCTAGCGGAAGTCCTCCCGTTTTGACAGGCAGGCCATGGCTTGTCCTGAGTCCGATGTGAGCATTGGAGAGGGGGATCGCGTTCTCTTTGCGCCACACGGTTGAACCATTTCCGACACTCTTCCCAGCGCCAAAAGGGGGCAAAGACCGGCAGAAGGAATTCCCATCCTCGACGCCTGTGAGCATCCGATGCTGCTTGCAAAGAGGCAGGCTCTCTGTCACCGTTCTCCTTTCTCAATTTCTCCTCGTTTGGAAACCAGTGGAATGGACCTCAACTGGCTGCTGATCTGGATGGTCGGGGCGAGTTGCCTGCTAACGGTTCTGCAGCGGCTCCGCAGCCGGACAGCTCGTTGGACACAGTTTACCCCTCCCTTGGTGACGGCCACCTCGCTTGCTCTGGCCTGTCTGACGATCTACCCGATCGCCGGCTACGTTGCTGGGGTGATCTGGGCGTTCCTGATGCTGTTTCCCACGATCGGAATGACTTGGGTCAGTGCGCTGTTGTCAAAGAAACGGTATCGAATCGCTGCCGTTCTTGCCCGGATGGTGAGTCTCACAAGCCCCTGGGATGGAGGTTGGAATCTCCCGAAACTGGTTCAGGCCGTCCGTGAACTCGAGCGGGAAAACTATGAACAAGCCTTGTCACTCTTGGAGCAAATCGGCCACCTTCAAACGTCGATCGGTCGAATGGCGATGATCATGCGGACTCGACGCGTGGGAAATTGGCTGGAATTCCTCGAGTTTGCCGAGAGCTGGATCGCGGGGCATCCCCCGGCAGCAGACCCCCTGATGCTCGACGCGTACCTGCAAGCGTTGGGCGAGACCGGACACAGACCGCGACTCCTCGCGGAGTTTGCCCGTCTCGTCCGCCGGCGGGAATCCGAGTTTCCTCCCTTTTTCCTGAATGTCATTCGTGCCAAGGTTGCGGCCTTTTCGGGAGATGTTGATCTTGCGGACCATCTGCTCAATGTGACTCTGGCGTCCTTCGACCAGGAGTTTCGCGAATATTGGCTTGCAACCGCATGGCTTGCCGCCGGCAACATTGAGCAGGCCAACGAGTTTTGGAGCCGGCTCGAGTCATCGTCCGACTCGCGGATGCGAGATGCCGTTCGCCGTCGGCAAGTCGACGGGGTCTTGTCCATCACGGAAAACCCCCTCTCCCCCCAGGAAGAGATCCTGCTCGAGGAGATTGCCCACCTGAAACTGGCGGAAACCGATTACGCAATTATTGAAGGGCAGCCCCGCGGTCGGTTTTGGGTGACTTGGGGAATCGCGGCTCTCCTCCTAGTCGCCTTCCTGTTTGAAATCCCTGGGGGAACAACGAATCTCGACAACCTGGTCAAATTAGGGGGGATGGTCATTCCGGTTGAGGTAACACCAGGACAGTGGTGGCGGGTTTTCGCCGCGGGGTTTCTTCATTATGGTGTTCTCCATTTGTTATTTAACGTGGGAGCCCTGCTGCTTCTGGGGCGCCGATTGGAAAAAGTCTGGGGGCCTGTCAACCTGTTGTTCGGCTATTGTCTCGCGGCGTTTGGTTCGATCGCTCTCGCTCCCCTTCTGATGCAAGATGCGACCCCATATGAGCCGGTTGTTCTCGTCGGGGCTTCCGGTGGAGTAATGGGAATCTTGGGGGGGCTGATCGCGCACGCGGGATTCGGAATCTGGGTTTCCCGGAGCCGAGTGGTGATTCACGAGTTTCAAGTCTTGGTGTCCGTTGTCATTGTCTCGTTCGTTTTTGATTCGCTGACACCGAATGTCAGTACGCTCTGCCACTTTCTCGGATTGGTCATCGGGCTCCTCTACGGAATACTCCCAGGACTCCTCATCATCCGACAACGGTCCAAACGACATGCCAGGAATTGATTTGATCGCGTTCCTGTGGAGCGAGACCTGGTGGCGGTTTGATCGCCAGCAAGCCGGTTTTTGGGGCTGGCTTTACCACGGCTTTAACATATTCGAGGGGACAGTCTGGTGTGTCTTTGCTGCATTGGTGTTGAAGCGTTGGCGACAGAGACACCGAGCAAAATGGGAGCCCTGGTATGCACTGACATTTTTTCTTTTTGGATTAACCGACTTTCGAGAAGCCTATGTGCAGTCGGCCCCCCTTGTCCTCGCGAAAGGAGTGATCCTGGCCCTCCTGCTCTGGCAGCGCCATCTGATCGTGCGGAGAACGGATGGAAGGGATTGGTTTTAGCTTGCACGACTTTTGGTCGCTCTGAGTGATGGCGAGGCGGATTGACGCCCAGAACGTCAACGATGAACCTGCCCCGCTTGCCACGAGAGGAAGCGATTCCCCGTCTCACCACGGACGAGGTCAGGTATTGGCCGGCCGACGAAATGACCGCTTCTGATGTTTGGACATTCCTGGAATAGAAATCCGAAATTCGAAGAACCAAGGACCAAACAGATTTTGAATTCACAAGCTCAAGAGTGAGGAAACAACTCGCTGTGATTCGCTGTTCATTCCTTTGCCTGATCGCAAATTGTTTCCTCATTTGGGAATTCGGAATTTGGGATCTGTTTGAGATTTGGAACTTGGGTTT
>JAGQQQ010000094.1 GCA_020426125.1 Planctomycetaceae bacterium | reverse complement strand
AACTTTGGCCGGGCCACCCTGCGTCTTTGGAGCAACCTATGCCATCTTAAACGCTCAGGCGATTTGCCCCCAGAATGTCTTGGATGTTCTTTGGCTCAGGAGTTGGGTTGTCATTCCCATCGCCTTTGAAATCGACACACATTTTGACAATTTGACCCCAGCCACTTCCGGCTGCCGCTGCAAATACTGGGACACGTCCGAGGCTATTGGGTCAATCGGTCCAGGAACTGGTAGAGTTCGTCAGTGGCTGGATCGTCTCGTTGTCCGAGATCGTTGTTTAATTGGCTATGGTTGGTCTGGCTCTTTCCAAAGGCTTTGGCCGGGATGTCAGCGTCTTGCAGAACTGATTCGAGACGGTGGGCCTGTGCCCGGGTGTCGGGGTTCCCGGAAAAGTAGAGCAACAGAAACGGGGGAATCCCTTTGCCGGGGGCGACATGGGTCACTGCGGAAAAGTCGACGTGCTTCTCTGGGTCGTTCCCGAATTTCTGCCGATGTCCGAAGGTGAACATCTTTCCGCCGTAGAGCATTTGGCGATGCTCGGCGGTCGCGATGATCTTGGGGATAT
This sequence comes from Planctomycetaceae bacterium, assembly GCA_020426125.1. Classification (GTDB taxonomy): domain Bacteria; phylum Planctomycetota; class Planctomycetia; order Planctomycetales; family Planctomycetaceae; genus HKST-UBA70. The sequence goes on along the minus strand of JAGQQQ010000094.1, from coordinate 14,092 downwards.
CGTAGGTGTCTCCATCGACGGGAACGCAACCTTTGAGCACATTGAAGGAGACCCCCTCGTCCGCGAGGTAACGATCATCAATACAGATTAACGCCGCGAGTTGTGCCCCAGCGGAGTGGCCGCCGACAAAGACGCTGTTGGGGTCGCCGCCGTAATCGGCGATGTGTTTGTGAACCCAAGCCAGCGACTTGGCGACATCTTGGATCAGAACGTCCATTTCGACTTCGGGGAGCAGTCGATAGTTTGTGGAAACAAAGACAAAGCCCCGATCCGTGAGAGCTTGCGGCTTCAAGGCGACATCGCTCTTGTCCCCAACTTGCCATCCGCCGCCATGAATCCAAAACATGACCGGCAGTTTGGAATCCGTGGGATTCTCAGGGGTGTAGATGTCGAGGAGATGCCGTGTGTGTCCATCGTCCATGTAGGGCACGTCGGAGGTTTTGTTCTGAGCGAATGTCGCCCCATTCGACAGAAGCAGAGCAAGGACGAATACGGTCAGGATGGGCATTTTCATGGAAGGTCCTCGAGTAGGGCCGAGCCGGGGAATTCTCTGAGAAACGGTGCCACGCCGGGCGCATCATGGCATGCCCACACTGCTTCGCGATGTGGGCATGACACAATTCCCGTTTCCGCTGATCTTCGTGACAATTCTATTCTGCCGTTGATCAAGCAAAAGGCTCCGACGAGTCGAAGCACTTCAAGGCGTGTTTACGGTCGCCAGGGTTCCGGGCCGTTCGGTTTGGCTTGCAGGAACTTGGCGTCGACGTCTTTGTACCACGCGTGCAGTTGCCGACGCAGTTTTTGGACCATCTCCGGTTTTTCGGTGGCGAGATCCGTCTGTTCGCTGATGTCATTCGCGATGTTGTAAAGGTGGACCCGGCCATCTTCGAGCCGTTCGAGCAGCTTCCAATCCCCATCACGAATGGCTCCACCGGGAAAACCGCCTTGATTGCTGTAATGGGGGTAATGCCAGAACAACGGGCGCTCGGGGAGTTGGTCCGCGCCTTTCAGCAAGGGGACGAGACTGACTCCGTCGACCTTGCGGCCGGTCGGAGGGCTGGTTCCGGCAATCTCCAAGAGCGTGGGGAGAAAATCGATGCTCATCACCGGTTCATCACAGACACTGCCGGGGGATGTCTGTCCCGGCCACTTGATGATCATTGGCTCGCGGACGCCTCCTTCGTAGAGCCACCCTTTCCCGCCGCGGAGGGGGAGATTCGAGGTGGGGGAGCCTTCGGAGGTGGAGAGGCCGCCGTTGTCGGAAAAGAAACAGACGACCGTGTTCTCCGCGACGCCGAGATCCTGAAGTTTGTTGAGAATCCGGCCGACGCTGGTGTCCATGGTTTCGATCATCGCAGCGTAAGTCGGATGTTTCTGAACGATGCGAACTCGCCGTTCACCCGCATCGGGAAGATTCTGCTCCTCGGGAGCGAACTCGAGAGAGGCTTCGACGGCCTTCGCTTTCGCCTGATATTTCTCGACCAGATCCTTCGGAGCCTGCAGCGGCGTATGCACGGTGTAGAACGCGAGGTACATCAGGAACGGGTCTTCGTGCAGCTGTTCCAGGACATTCAGGGATTCGTCCGTCAGACGTGTGGTGAGATGTTGTCCCTTGGGGCCGTCTTCCAGTTTGGGGTTTTTGAAGGGAGCGAAGTACCCACCCGGAGGGGATCCCCGATCGTGCCCGCCGATGTTGATGTCGAATCCCTGGGCCTCGGGCCAGTAGTCTTCCGTCGGCCCCAGATGCCATTTTCCGAGAAAGGCGGTTCGGTAGCCTTTTTCCTTCAGGGCTTCGGCCAAGGTGACCTCTTCAAGCGGCATGACGTCATTCAGAGGTGCCGGGCGGAATCGGCCTTCGCGACGGCCGGAAAAAAAATTCGTCGCATCAACGCGGGTCGGGAAGCGTCCTGTCATAATGCTGTAACGGGTCGGACTACAGACCGGGTTGGCGGCGTATCCTTGCGTAAACCGCATCCCCTCGCGCGCCAGTCGGTCGACGTTCGGAGTCTCGTAGAAGGTCTCAGGGTTGTTGGCCCCGATGTCCATGTAGCCGAGATCGTCCACGAGAATAAACACGAAGTTCGGTGGCCGGTCCTCCGCCTGGATCGTGCCGTTGGCCATGATCAATAGCAGGCTGAACACTATTCCTGTCACTCGATACCGCATGCTCACTTCCTCCTCGATTCCCGTGTCAACTTGATGGGACGAGGATAGGCACTGGCTTTGGGAGGCACAACGCATCAACTTCTTGGTAAATGTCGCCGTGCGATTTTGGGAAGTGGCGGAAGGGAAGTGGCGCTGGTATTCGCTTGTTCGGGCAAGTAGTTCAGTGGCAGGTACACGAGGAAATGTGCATATGAACACTTCTCGGCGTTAAAAGAAGAGTGCTTGCTCTTTCCGGAAATGCCGATATACTTCAAGTTTGAGTCATCTCGACGAAGGTACGTCCGTTTTCAGGCTCCAATGTGGAGGAATATGTGGTTCGGTTGCGTTTAAGAGACAATGAGTCTGTTCAGGAGGCAGTGCGTCGGTTTCGAAAACTGGTGGAGCACAGTGGTGTCAAGAAAGAACTCCGTAAGCGAGAGTTCTATGAAAAGCCCAGTGAAGCCAAGCGACGCGAAAAACGCCGTGCGAAAAATCGTGCCCGGATGAATCAGATGATGAACGGCTGAGCCGAACCATCAACCGATCTGAGTTTTTCGGAAGAGCATTGGGCCCGCGGAGTGATTGACTTCCGTTACAAACCGATGCAGATCGGTTGCCCCAAACAGCGTATGTGGTAAACCCCAAGCACGCCTGCGAGCGTGCTTGTTTTGTTTTGTCGGATCCTCTTCGAGAGGGTCCCCCTCAAAACGGCTCCCGCCCGAATCGCCGAACCCCTTCTCCTCCAGATCTCTCTGACGTTGTAAAAGGTAATCGATGACCCATCCATGGCATGATGTGATTCCGGGAGAGAACCTTCCGGGCGAATTCACTGCGGTGATCGAGATCCCGATGGGATCCAGCGTCAAATATGAGCTCGACAAGCAGACGGGACTGCTGAAGCTCGACCGGATTCTCTATTCCGCTGTCTACTATCCCGCCAACTACGGATTTATCCCGCAGACCTACGCCGAAGACGACGATCCACTCGACGTGTTGGTTCTCTGCCAGGAACCGGTGGCTCCGTTGACACTCGTCGCCGCCCGGGCGATTGGCCTGATGACAATGGTCGACGCTGGAAAGAAAGACCACAAGATTTTGGCCGTGGCCGCGCACGACCCCGAGTACAATGGGGTCCGCCAATTCGCGGAGTTGCCGGTGCATCGCCTTTCCATGGTTCGCCGGTTCTTCCAGGATTACAAGATGTTGGAAGGGAAAACCGTCGAGGTCGATGAGTTCCTGCCGGTCGAAGCCGCGATGCCGATCATTGAGTCCGCCCTGGAAGTGTATAGTGCCAAGAGGCGCCGGGGATTTGTGGCTCGTTAATTCCCGCGACGTCGATCGAGGTTGTTACGCTGATCTGGATTGTTGGTGTTTGCTTTCCGCACCGATTTGTTACAGCCATCTGCCAAAGGAAACTTGCCGCAATGTCTCCTCCATTGGATGCCGTTCGCCAGTATCTGCAGGATCACGCCGACCGAAACGTTGGAGACCTGTGTGAGTTTCTAAAAATCCCCAGCATTAGCGCGGACTCGAAGTATCGCGGAGATGTTCGCCGGGCGGCGGAATGGGTCCGCGATCAACTTGCGGCGTGCGGCTGCGACGTGGAGCTTGTTGAAACGGCGGGCCACCCGATTGTGTTTGGTTCAATCTGCCAGCAGCCGAACGCGCCGACGGTGCTGGTCTATGGTCACTACGACGTTCAACCCCCCGATCCGCTCGACAAATGGCAGACGCCCCCCTTCGAACCGGACATTCGCGACGGCCATGTCTATGCCCGAGGAGCGACCGATGACAAGGGCCAGATGCTCACGCACGTCAAAAGTGTTCAGGCCTGGAAAAACGCGGTCGGCGACCTTCCCGTCAACGTGAAGTTCGTGATTGAAGGGGAAGAGGAGGTCGGAAGCAACAACCTCGAAATCTTCCTGGAGGAGCAACGGGATCGCTGCTCGTGTGATATTGCCGTAGTCAGCGATACCGCGCAGTACGGCCCGGGAATTCCGGCGATCACCTATGGACTTCGCGGAATCGTTGCGTGTGAAGTGACTTTGACCGGTCCGCGACAGGATCTCCACAGCGGCGTGTTTGGGGGATCGATTGCCAACCCGGTGAATGCCTTGTGCTCGTTGATCGGAAAACTGGTCGATGACGAAGGCCTGATCCAGATTCCCGGCTTTTACGATGATGTCCTCCCGCTCACGGATGAGGAACGGCAGGCTTTTGACGAACTTCCTTTCAATGAGCAGGACTACTTGGGCAACCTGGGGATGTCGGCTGTCTTCGGGGAGACGGGCTACACCACACTCGAACGACGCTGGGCTCGTCCGACCTGCGATGTCAACGGCATCATCGGCGGCTACACTGGCGAAGGCCCCAAGACGATTGTCCCCTCTTTCGCGACCGCGAAAATCTCTTGCCGACTGGTCCCGAACCAGGACGCGGAGCAAGTGGTCCAGTCACTGGAACAGTTCCTGCGAGACAACTGTCTGCCGGGGTTGGAGCTGTCCTTCACGTCATGGCATGGCTGCGAAGCGGTGCTGTGTGACACGTCCAGTTCCCATATGGCCGCCGCTCAGGCGGCGATTGAAACGGCTTTCGGGAAAGCTCCTGTGATGATTCGCGAAGGGGGGTCCATACCGGTTGTGGCGACGTTCAAAAAGGTGTTGAATGTCGATACGCTGCTCCTCGGCTGGGGACAGAACACGGATAATCTCCATAGTCCCAATGAAAAGTTCTCGTTGGAAGCCTTTCATCAGGGAACGCTCGCCAGTGCCTGTCTCTGGCACGAATTGGTTCAGCACCATTCCCTGTAAGGGGCGAGCAAAAATAGGCGTCTCGTCTTCACAGGGAGTGGGGAGTTTCGCCAGCCCGTTTTCGAGAAAATGACAGCAAGGAACTTGGGATCAGATTGGGACCTTTGAGTCGTAGAACTATGAGCACGAACGTCGATCAAAGATCACGAACGCCTTTTAGGGCCGGAGGCCCGGGAGAACGTCAGCCGGAGCCGGCAGGCTCCGGACTGGCCCCCAAGACCCCGCCACAGGCCCGAAGGGTCGACAGAAACTCAGGGGTGAGTGGGTTGTACCGGCCTTTCAGGCCTCGCGGTTTCTATTCCGCCTAACCGTGGACTTCCGTCCACGGCAGGGGTTTTTCCGCCCCTTCAGGGCTGCCATTGCTCCATGCAATTGAACATTTGTCTTTCAGTTTACTTTTGAGATCTCGAATTCGATGCTTGACCTTCAATTTCTCTGCGACAATCTCGATGTGGTTCGTCAAAACTGTGAAGAGCGACGGGCGGACGTAGACCTGGAACGGATCGTCGAATTGCGGGAGACTCGCTCGTCTTTAATCACGGAAGGGGACGCGATTCGCCGGGAGCAGAACGAGATCGCGGGGAACATCCCCAAAGCATCGAAAGAGGACCGGCCCGCCCTGATCGAAAGGGGAAAGGAACTCAAAGCGACCGTCTCCCAGAATGAGCACAATTTGAAAGAGATTGAAGCTCAACTGCATGAACAACTGTCCCGCGTTCCGAATCTGTCTCATCCGGATGCCCCTTCCGGCGGAGAAGAGGACGCAGTCACAGTTCGCGAATGGGGCACCAAACCCCCCTTTGATTTTGAACCGCTCGATCATGTCGAACTCGCGGCGAAGCTTGACCTCATCGATTTCGATGCGGGAGCGAAAGTCGCCGGAGCCGGGTTCTACTTCCTGAAGAACGAGGCCGTGTTGCTGGAATTGGCGCTCGTCCAGTACGCGATCCACAAACTGCGAGGGGAAGGGTTCACGCTTTACACCACTCCCGACCTCGCGCGACAAGATGTCCTCGAAGGGACCGGCTACATGCCGCGGGGACCGGAGACACAGATTTATTCCATCGAAAATATGGATCTCTCGTTGGTCGCGACGGCCGAGATCACTTTGGGGGGATCTTTGCGGGACCAGATCCTCGCGGAGAAGGACTTGCCGATCAAGATGGCAGGAATCTCACATTGCTTCCGAACCGAAGCGGGGGGGCACGGCAAAGCGTCCAAAGGCATTTATCGCGTCCATCAATTCACAAAAGTCGAGATGTTCGGCTTCACCGCCCCTGACCTCGCGGTCTCGGATGAATTCCATCAGAACATCGTGCGGATCGAGGAAGAGATCTTCCAAGGACTGGAGATCCCTTATCGTGTGATCGACACCGCGAAGGGAGATCTCGGGGGGCCGGCGTATCGCAAATTCGACCTCGAAGCCTGGATGCCCGGGCGGGGCGACGGCGGCGAATACGGAGAAGTCACTTCCGCGTCGAACTGCACCGACTATCAGGCTCGTCGCCTGAGCATTCGAACCAAGGTTGGCGACAGCAAGAAGACACAGTTCGTGCACACGCTCAATGGGACGGCGGTGGCTGTGACACGGGCGATCATTGCGATCCTGGAAAATCACCAGCAGCCGGACGGCTCTGTCATCATTCCGGAAGCGCTGCGGCCGTGGACCGGGGTGGATCGGATCGTTCCCAAGGCGTAAGACATTTTCGCATCATCCGAGGCAAAGGATTCCATGGACAGGGGACTGACGTCCCCCGCTCGCCGGTTCGCTCATTCAAGGGGGGCTGTTGTCTCCCCGTTCGGACGAGTCGCGGCGGCTTTCTCGCGTGCCATCGCGGCGGCCATTCCGACGAGGGGAGAGCGGGAACGGGATTCCTTCTTCCCGCCCACTTCGTCGAGTGGGGTCGCGTCTTCGCGAAGTCGCAAGAGGAAATAGCTGATAGTCACGGCCGTCCAGAAAAAGCTGAACACAAATGCCGCCGGCAGCGTCAACAGGACGCGGCTCCAGACTCCAATCGCCCATCGTCCCCAAGGGGAAAAATCTCGCGGGTCCCCGAGTTCCTCGGCGGTCACCTGCCAGTCTAAAAATGGCTGCCGCACGGGTGCATCCAGATAGGCCCGAGTGCCGGTTTGATTGCCGTAGCCGACCGACACCGCCGCTGTTCCCAGATCGACGGCCAGTGTCAGCATTCCCATGAAGAAGTAGAGCAGCGCGGAGCCGTAGAGGATCGACAAGCAGGAAAGAAACAGGGCGTACCACGGCCGATGAAACAGATAACTGTAAGCCCGGCTGAGACCATCGAATGAGTCGCTCGATTCACTGCTGATCGCGGCGATCATTAGAGGAAAACCAGCGGTGAGACCGGATAAGAGGATCGCCATCGCTAAGCCGGCGAGCCAAACTAAGATCCAGGTGAAGCCCAGCATCAATTCCCCGACGACCGGGATCCATCCCACGAGTCCGGCAAAAAACAGGGTCACCCAGAGCGCGAGCAATCCCAGCAGCGCCGCGATCGGCGCTCCCAGGTACGCGAACCAATGACGGATCGAAAACCCCAACGCGGATCGCATCGAACCCACTTCCGAGCCTGCAAAATCCAAAGCGGCGATCCGGCAGATCGCCCCACCGAACAGACCCGCGACGGCCACCAACCACAAAAACTGAAAAGCGGCGCGAAGCCAATCCCCCGAGCTGAGGGAGCGGTCGAAAAGTTGGATGCCCGTCAATGCGATTCGCTGAAGTGGCCACAGCAGAGCGGGTCCGTTTTGGCACATCCGGACCAGAAATCGTCCGGGTGTTGTCAGTGCCGACTGAAACTCCACCCGTTCGGCGATCGCCGGGACGGGCGGCAGGGCGGTCTCCTCCCATGGCCAGGCGACATGGGGAGCACGCGACAAAAACGGATCGTCCAACTCTCCCCAGTCACTCAGGAACCGCATCCCCCCCGCCCAAGCGAGGACAGCGACAAATCCCAAGAGCAGGCAGCGAAACTGAATGGCGATGCGAAAGCCATCGAGGATCCGGATCCAAGGGAGCCAACGCCTCATCCTTGCCGTGTTGGTCAGAAACAGCGGCTCTTCGAGCGAATTGGAGGATGATGGGACAGACATCGGCGAACACCGATTTGTGAGATGAAGTTCGAGTCAACGGAAGATTTCTCCCAAGTGTAACGACGTTGGGACCAGACGCGAAAGAACTCGCTGCCTCGCGGCAGGCCTGCTACCATGTGCCCGCGCGGAACACCAGCCGTCGCGAGTGAATATCGAAAGACGTTGGAATCAATAAGAGTTGAGACCCATGGCTCCGGAAATTGAACTGGACGAAACAGGTGACGCCGTTTGGAAAGCCTTGGCAGATGGCCAGAAGATTGGCGTCGGCGAACTCGCTTCCAAGTTGAAAGTTGACCAGTCGCGGATCATGGTCGTTGCGACGGAAGGCCAGCAGCGCGGGTTCATTGAGATTGAAGAGACGGCCATCGAGGAGTTGATCCCTGCGGACAACGCGGTCGAACTCGTTCGACAGGGACTCCCGGAACGCCGGGCGCTGGCTTTGCTCGCCGATGCGGGAGGAAACTTGGCTACCGGCGATTTTGCCAAGGCGGCCCAACAAGCTGGAATCGCGGTGAATGAAGTGTTCAAATGGGGCACCGCACGGGGATGGATCGCCCGGGACAAAGCAGGCGTCCGCCTGACCGACGTTGGTGAGAAGACCGCGAAGTCGGGAGAACTGGATGCCGACGAACGAGTGCTGACCGACGCGGGGGGAGCGACCGTTGAACTTTCCGCTCTCTCGGATGCGGATCGAGTCAAATCGCTGCTGGGAAAGCGTACCGAACTCGCGAAGATCAAGTCCCGAACCCGGCGCACGTTGTCCCTGACGAGTGCTGGATCAAGCGTCCTCGCATCGGGCGGGGCGGTCGTGAAACAGGAGAGGAATCTTCTCACTTCGGAAGATCTGAAGACCGGAGCCTGGAAGGAGATCACCCTCCGTCCGTACGACGTGACCCTCGCAGCGGAGGATGTCCATCCCGCGAAGATTCATCCGCTTCGGAAAATCATCGAACAGACCCGTCGGGCCTATCTGGAAATGGGGTTCACAGAAGTCGTCTCGCCGATGGTCGAGTCTTCCTTCTGGAATTTCGATGCCCTATTTCAGCCGCAGGACCATCCGGCTCGCGACATGCAAGACACGTTCTACATGGACGAACCGAATGTCACTGACCTCCCCGAGGACGTGGAACTCGTCGACCGTGTCCGTCGGGCTCATGAAGATGGTGGCGACACCGGCTCCGAAGGCTGGGGCTACAAATGGTCCCCCGACCGAGCCCGTCAAATCGTCCTACGAACCCACACGACCGCCTCGACGATTCGGGCGCTTGCGCGGCATCCGGAGCCGCCCTTCAAGGCGTTCTGTGTCGGCTGGGTCTGCCGCAATGAAACGATGAGCTACAAGCACCTGCCCGTCTTCCATCAGGTCGACGGCATCGTGATTGATGAGAATGCGTCACTGGCCTCCCTGCTGGGGACGCTGGAGACGTTTTATAAGAAGATGGGTTTCAAGCAGGTGAAATTCAAACCTGCGTTCTATCCGTACACCGAGCCGAGCGTCGATGTCGTGGTCTACCTGGAAAGCCGCAAGAAGTGGATCGAGATGGGCGGCTCAGGAATTTTTCGGCCCGAGGTGACCGAACCCCTTGGTTGCAAGCATCCCGTCCTCGCGTGGGGGTTGGGAATGGAGCGTCTCGCGATGATTCGCTACGGACTCAGTGACATCCGAGAACTGTACCAGGGCCGCATCGAAGCGCTTCAAGAAATGGCACTGTATCAGTAGTTATTCAGTTCAACGCCATCACGTGTTACCCGTTTCGCCGGTCCCCTCCGGGGACTGATTCCGGCGATCGCTATTACGGTGCTACCGCCCCCGCGTAGTTGCGGGGACCGACCGGTTGCTTGACGAACGCCCGCACCGCCGCGGTTTTTGGTTTGAGAAACGCGGGAGAGGCCGGGTCGATTGAGACGAATTCGACGGCCTGCCCCGTCTGACCGCTGTTCGCGAAGACGTTGAGAGTTGTGCCCCCTTCGTTGGGAGTTCCATCGGTCCAGTTGTTTTGTGAGGGGATGGAACCTTTCGCGAGTTCTTCGACTGTCACCGATTCCCGGGAAACTTGCACTGCGGTTCCCTTCCCGTTGACGAACAGATTTTGCGTCAACGAAATGGCCCGTGAATCGGATGTCGGACCTGATTCGAAGGCGACGCCACGCGTGTATTGGTGAAAGGTATTGTTTGCGATTGCCACCTTGGACAACGTTTGTTCGCTCCCCGAGAAGCGAATATCATCCCGCAGGCCGTGGAAGATCGACTCTCGGATCTCGAACTCTTCGAGGGGACCTTCAATCAGGAGGCCAGCATTCCCGGGCCCCAGAAACTGACAATTTCGCACGAGAATCTGTCGGCAGTTCAAATCGTCGGACGGCAACATCCGCACGAGCGTCGCCTTCTCCGAGATACCCTCCATGCGACAGTTTTCCAGGACAAACTGTCGGCCAAAGAGCCCGCTGATCCCCTTTCCCACGAGCGCATTTCCCGATACGGATCGGAAAACCAGATTCGTCAGGCGAACCCCAGAGAGATAGCCCGTCACTTCAACTCCGACATCGGCTCCCTCGCAGTCGATGATCAGGTTTTCGATGGCCACGCCTTCCGCATCATTTAAGAGCAGGGCTGGTCCGTCGCCATTCGATTTGAGAATGGGTCGCTCAGCGCCGATCCCCACGATTTTGAAGTCTTTGAGAGAAGTGCCAAATCCCGAGTTGTCAATCACGACGGACCCGACCAGTGTCTGCCCACCGGCGACCTGAATCTCTTTCACCGGATTGCTGGAGAACGCGTTTTCTGTGAGATACCGGATCGCATCGCCGAGAGTGCCAAAGTGCCCTTCGGGGGAAACCTGAACAATTGGTCCATCGACTGCGGGGCGCTTGGGAACATCTGGAACGGATGGGGACACCTTGCCACCTTCCCCCACTGAACCCTTCTCCGGCGAAGACTTATCAGACGAGAGAAGGTACCCCACCGCGAGAATCCCCAACAGGGCAATCCCAGCAAAGGCGATCGCTTTGGGATTGCCGCGCAGATTGCCAACGGTGTTTCCCAAGCGTCTCTTGGACGATTCGGCCACTTTCGAGGACTTGGTGTCCGAACCCGAGGTTCCAGTCAACGGTTCGCGCTTCACATCCGATAGGACGCTCGCCGATACCAGTGGTTCCGACTGCTTCGTTGGAACCACCGGTGTCTTCGAATCCAATCCCCTTCGCGGCTCCTGCTTCTTTGTGAAACTCGACTCATTGGAATCTAAGTTGGACAGAAAATCTCCCAAACTTCCCGAAGCGGTGGATGGCTTGGGAGCCTTTTCGGTCGACTGATTCTGTGGTCGTGGTGTTTCCCGATTCAATTCCGCTCGGATCGGTTCTGGCACGTCCGAGGTCGGAGGATTCCGTTTCTCCAACGAGAGCACCCCGGAATTCCGCCAGGCGTCGATCGCTTCGACTACCTCTGTGGCGGACTGAAACCGGTGGTCTCGATCCTTAACCATGAGCCGGCGCAGAATTTCCACCAATGGTTCCGGCACATCGGATCGGAATTGCGTGATTGAAGGAGGTTCTTTGGTCTGGTGCGCGAGCAAACGCTGGGCGAGAGTGCCTTCGTGAAACGGGGGTTTCCCGGTCAACAGAAAGTAGAGCGTACATCCCAGACTGTACAGATCAGCACGATGGTCGACAGTATGGCTGTCGACCGCCTGTTCGGGGGCAAGGTAGTCGGCCGTTCCCAGAACGCGCTCATCATGAGCGACGGTCAGCGAATGCTCGTCGTCCTGTTCCACGCGAGCGAGACCCAGATCCATCAATTTGACGGTGCCATTTTGGTCAACAATGAAGTTGCCTGGCTTGACGTCACGATGGACCATCCCCGCCTCGTGGGCATGAGCCAGACCAAGCGCCCCTTGCCGGATGTATTCCGCCGCCCGTTGTGGTTCGAGTGGCCCCCCCTTCTGAACCAACTCGTAAAGATTTTCCCCTTCGACATACTCCATCACCAGAAAATTGATTTCGACGCTGCCATCCTTTTCATGGTCGATATCGTAGGCTCGGACGATGTTGGGGTGGTCCAGCGCGGCGACCGCCTGGGCTTCACGGTGAAACCGTTCCAGGTACGAGCTGTCTTTCACGAACTTCCAAGGGAGCACTTTGATCGCGCATCGACGTTTCATCAGCACGTGTTCCGCGAGATACACGGAACTCATGCCACCCTTGCCCAAGAGCCGAAGCAATTTGTACTTGCCGAGAAAGAATCCCTTGTGCTTGCCCTGGAGAAGCTTCGACGCCTGCCAGCTGGTCAATGCGTGCTTCGCCGTGAGATAATGAGCGAACTGTTCGGCCGAAACCTCTTCGTGATGCTCACGAAGTGTGGCCAGATCCTCCCCTAAGGCCGCGTCGTCAACCAGCCCACTACGCTTCAGGACAGTGATAAACGATTCGAGAGACGTGCTCATCAATTCTCGATCGCTCAAACGGCTCCAAGGCTGACAACAGAACGAGGAGTGAAAATCGGGAGAATCCGGACAAGGACAACGTTGTCCTTGTCCATCTGTTGCAGACCAAAAACCAGATGAACAGGTTTCCCAAGTGACAGCGCGTGGGTGTCAACTCCCGCGGAAGCCAAGTGGAAATCACTTCTGAAGGATACGGCCACTTCATGGAAAATGTACAGCGAACCCGCGTTTTGAGTGCTGAACCTGAGCTGCCTCGAATGGGTCTTGCCGGTTGGATGCACGGTCATGAATGGTCCGGTTTCTCCAGCCTCGTTCGGTTTGAGGATCACAGCACGCGCCAACGATACCCGTCATAACCCACAAAACTTTCCTAATCCGACTCAATTCCGACGTTCCAAATTCTCGACGATTGCAGCGGACTTTTTCTCGTCTCCGGACATCTGTTTGGTTACAATCCTTCCGATCGGTTAACACACGGGTGTGTTCTCGTTTTACCCCAAAACTGGCCTCTTCAAAGGCCAATTCCTTCCTTTACTTACGGAAAAGGTTTCAACGTGTCGGCAACGCTCGAAAATCGGTCCACAGCCACGATTACCGGATCCGAAATTCTTGTCGAAGCGCTGATTCGCCAAGGCGGCAAGACCGTCTTTGCGTATCCGGGCGGTGCCAGCATGCCCTTGCACCAAGCGCTCCGCAAGAACCGGGATCGGATCCGCACGATCCTTCCCCGCCATGAGCAAGGAGGCGGATTCGCCGCACAAGGCGTCTCGCGGACCAGTGATGAGGTCGGCATCTGCATGGCGACCAGCGGCCCGGGAGCCACCAATCTGGTGACGGCCATCGCCGATGCGAAGATGGACAGCGTCCCCTTGATCGCCGTCACCGGACAGGTTCCGCAAAAGGTGATCGGCAGCGATGCGTTTCAGGAAACTCCGATCGTCGAAGTCTGCCGTTCTGTGACCAAGCATCATTACATGATCACCGCCGGCGATCCCGATGATCCGGAATCCGTTCTGGAAGCCTTGCGGAGCATCCCCCGTGTCGTCAAAGAGGCCTACTTCGTTGCTCGAACCGGCCGGCCGGGCCCCGTGTTGATCGACTTCCCCAAAAATATCCAGCTCTCGACGGCGGAACTGGATTCGATCGACTTCGACCCGCCGATGAATCTTCCGGGATACCATCCCGAGCGTCGCGTCGTTGCCGATGAGCAAATCCGACAGGTGATCGCAGCCATCCGTCGGTCGAAGCGCCCGATCCTTTATGTCGGTGGGGGATGCATCAACTCTGGAGCCGCTGCCGAACTGACGGCGTTCGCCAAGAAGGCCAATATCCCCGTCACGATGACCTGTATGGGGTTGGGGGCCTTCCCGGGCGATGATCCACAGTCGCTGCATATGCTTGGGATGCACGGCACCGTGTACTCCAATTACGCGATCAACGAAGCCGATCTCTTGCTGGCTCTCGGCGTACGATTCGACGATCGGGTGACCGGGAAGCTTGAAGAGTTCGCTAAACATGGCAAGATCATCCACGTGGATGTCGATCCGGCGGAGATGCACAAAAACAAGGAAGCTCACATTCCCATCG
>JAGQQQ010000093.1 GCA_020426125.1 Planctomycetaceae bacterium | reverse complement strand
CACCGGACGTCCCTAAACGGGAGCAAGCCATGTCACAAATGAGATCGATGTCTTATAGTCTCGGTCGAAGATCCCGTTCGATGCCCGATCCGTCAAGTCGCGTGTTTTTAGTCGCATGGGGAACGGGCGTCCGTTCTGTTTTGAATCTCCTTGATCCGAGGACCGCATGAGTGCCAGCCCTGTTGAGTATCCAAGAAATCCTGACACGCCGGTTTCCCATCTGCCGTTTAGTCCGTGTGCCGTAGTAGGTAACTTGGTGTTTGTATCCGGTCAGGCGTCCGTCGACGCTCAGGGGAAGATTGTCTCCGATTCGTTTGAAGGAGAATTCCGCCGATCGGTCGAGAACTTACGGGCGGTTCTGCAAACGGCTGGCTGCGACCTCAAGGATGTCGTTCAGACGCGAAACTACGTTCGCGACGACGGAGACCTCGCAGAGTACAACACGCTTTACGCGGAGTATTTCCCCGAGCCTCGTCCCACGCGAACCACGATCACGAATTGCCTGCCGTCGACGATTCGGTATGAAATTGAATGTATTGCGGTGCGCCCGAATTAAGTCTTGTGAAATGAATCGCTGAGATCGTGGGAGCCGATTTCCAAAGCGGTCTCCGCCCACTCTGAAAGTGTATCGAATGGAAGCCCCCTCTGCCGATGAAAGTGGATCGTCCCCGCGTCTGGACCAACGGCCCCGAAGATTGTGGTCCCGGGTGATGATTCTGATTCGCCGGATTCATCTCTACGCCGGTCTGTTCCTTCTCCCCTGGGTACTCCTCTACGGCATCACGGGAGCGATGTTTAATCATCAGGAACTGTTCCCGGCGGTTCGTTTCGAAGCGGTCGACGCGAGCCTCGTTCGTGATGCGGGGATGGCGGAATTCCCGTCTCCCGGGGAACTGGCTCAGCAGGTGGCCGACGCGATCGAGCAAACGGCGAATGTCGAAGTGGTTCTCAATAAAGGCCAATCCCCTGAGTTCACGAGTCCGATCCTGTTCGAGACATACGACGGGGACGGTCAACATGTCGTGCAGATTGACCCCATTCAGCAGACAGCCCGTCTCCTCCATCGCCCCCCAAACGCGGAACAGGAGGAATCGCTCCTCCAAAATGTCCAGAACATCCAGCTCTCACCCAATCCTCATCAGGCCGCCCACGATTCGGCACGAGCGATCTTTGCGAAGCACGGGCTGAGTTCCGCGGACCAGGCCAAACCGCTCGGCTGGACGAAGCTCAACTTTCTGGCGTCCGTCGACGGCCAACCGGCGCGCATCACCTATGTCCTCAAGGACGGCCATATTGATGTGACGAAGTACACCGGAGAAGACGGGATGATCCCCCGGCAATTCTTACTCCGTCTGCACACCGCCCATGGCCAGCCTCCCCACTGGAACATGCGGATGTTCTGGTCACTGTTCGTCGATGCGATGGCCCTCGCCATGGTCACCTGGGGAATCACCGGTCTGGTGATGTGGTGGCAGATCAAACGAACCCGGCTCATCGGCACAGTCCTCATCGCTGTCAGTCTGCTGGTGGCCGCTGTCATGTACTTCGGGATGATGGACTTCTATGCGACGACGAAGCTGTAAGATTCCCTCCCAAGTCGACGTGTCAACTTCGTCTACAACAGGTCCAGGACATTTTCGGGAGGGCGACCAATCACCGCGCGATCTCCGCTGACGACAATGGGCCGTTCGATCAGTTTGGGATGATCATGTAACAGTTGGATTGCTTCTTTCCTTGAGAGGTTGCGATTCGCGAGGTCGAGTTCCTTGTAGATCGCTTCCCCCTTCCGCATCAAGTCCTGGGGCTCCATCTCCAGTTTCTTGAGAAGATCGTTGAGTTCCCGAGTCGAAGGCGGTTCATCCAAATACGCAATCACCTCCGGCTCGATTCCGGCGTCTTGAATGAGTTTCAGCGTCTGACGGCTCTTAGAACAGCGTGCATTGTGATAGATGCGCAACTTCATAGTTTTTTCCAACGGTTGTCCCTGAGCAAGAGGGGGTGGGCCTGCGTTCAATCTGGATGAAGCGATTCGTATGACAACGGGAACGACGCAACAAGGCATCATTCCACTGAGTCGTTGCAAACGAGGCAAACAATCGATGTTTCCCCGTTAATCCTCACGAAAAGCAACGTCTTTCTCCCAGAGCTCTAACTGCGTTCTGAGTTGATCGGCCTCCCGTTGGTGACCGTCAACAAGGTTTTGGGTTTCGCCTGGATCCTGATTCAGGTCAAAGAGGAATTCATCCAGATTGTTCCCGTCCTTGCGCCAGATGTATTTCAGGCCATCGGGGCTGCGGACAGCTTTCCAGGTGCGGTCCGCTCTTCGCGATCGCCAAAACAGGGTGCGAGGTTCGGCCTGCAGACCGTGGGCAATTTGTCCAAGGACATCGATACCATCGAGTGGACGATCCTTTCGAGGAGTGGTGCCGACGGCGGCAAGAATAGACGCTGTCAGGTCGAATGTGAGCGCTGGCCTGTCATCAGTGACTCCAACGGGCAATTTCTCTGGCCATCTCGCCAGACACGCAACATGAATTCCCCCTTCGAACAGTTCCGAAGCGTGGCCACGAAACGGCGCATTGCTCGCCGCGATCGGGTAGGCTCCGTTGTCGCTGCAGAAGATCACGAGTGTCTGTTTGGCCCGACCTGTGGTTTCAATCGCATTGAGGATTTGGCCAACTCCCTGGTCAAGCCGTGCGATGATCGCCCGAAGAGTTGCCCGGTCCCCTTTCTGCCAGTCTTGGGAATCCCATTTGTGCGAGACCTTGGGCTTGTCCGGTTTATGATCGGGATGCTGAAAGGGGGCGCTGGGAGCTGTGTAAGGAAGATACAAGAAGATTGGCTCATCGGTTGGCTGAGTCTCAAGAAACTGAATCGCTCCTTCGGTGATCAAATCGGTGAAATACTTGTTCCGACGAACCTGTTTGAGATTTTCATACAGGACGGGCTCACCTGTTGGTTCATTGTGATAAAAATAGTCGATCGTTCCCCCGAGCGACGCGAGGAAGTAATCAAATCCATGGTGCGGCGGCAGCAGGTGCGGTTCATATCCGAGGTGCCATTTCCCCAGCCCGATAGTCTTGTATCCGGCGTCATTCAATGCCGGAATCAACAAGGTCTCCGCAGGCGGCAGCCCCAGATTGTGGTTTTCAGCGAGAGCGATTGCGTCATCGTAACGTCCCACGTTGCCGGTCCCGAGGGCGCACTCCAAACCGGGAATCCGTTGCTGATAACGACCAGTGAAGAGTGCCGTTCGTGTGGGTGAACACTCAGGACCATTGGAATAGAAGTTTGTCAACCGGACGCCTTGCGCCGCAATGCTGTCAATATGAGGAGTCTGGATATCAGGACATCCATAACACGAAAGATCGCCATACCCGAGATTGTCGGCGACAATCAAGACGATGTCCGGCTTTCGGGTCTCTTCGGCAAGCGCAGAACCCAGCCCTCCCAGGACAGGACAAAGAGAAAACAAAACGACGCGGAAACACTGTCGAGTTTCAACCGGGAGAAAGGATTTTCGAAACATCGAATTCCTCATCGCAGAGAGTCAGAAGGCCCATGCTAAGATAACGGGCACCCGCCGCCATTCAAAGCCGAGGACGATCTCCGTGATGCTCTCCCATTTCACACGGTTCTCGCCGAGAACGGGCGTTGAGGTCCGTCCGGCTGAGCTGTCACTTTCGCCGGTCACGGCTGTTGAGCGGCTTGGAGATCAACCCCTCAGTGAACCAATCGCGAAAAACGTCCCATCGCGACGTCTTTCACTTCCTCGTTTGACGTTCCTTTTTTCGCAACTTGTCCAGGATCGGCTCCATCGCCTCGAGTTCGGTGTAGAACATCGCACTCGGGTCGATCTTCTGCTCATCCAACCAGATCAACCTGGCTTCCATTTGAGGTTGTGCGGCAAGCCAGGGCAAAAAGCCGCCCCAAACGATCACGATCAACAGACTCCAAGCAAGGAGTTGCTGCCTGCCTCGACCATCGACCAGAGCTTGTTTGGAACGCGGCATTTACGGGACGACACTTTCCACCAAATCCTTGAAGACGATCCCAAACATCAACCAAGCCATCAGGAGGGTCAGGCACAAATTCAACGATTGGCCGACGACATACAGCAACAGCGGTTTGCCACCTTTGAGCTGAGGAGTCAATTCTCGGAAGTTGGTTTCCAAACCGATGCTGACGAAGGCGAGGCCGAACAGCCATTTGCCCCACGTCTTTGTCGAGTCTTTAATGACGGCATCCACCAGCTCCGGCCCCCCAGCGACGGTGCTGTAAATCAGCGAAAAGACGACGGAGGCCAGGACAAAACCAATGACAAATTTGGGGAATCGGTACCAGATTTCCATCGCGCTCGGACGGGCTCCCTGCGGATCGCGTTCCACGAATGTCACCCAATAAACAGCAACCCCAAAAGCCGTGACTCCAATCAGGATGTTCTGAATCATTTTGACCGTCGCGGCGACTTCCAATGCCTGGTCACCGACCAGCGCCCCGGCCGCGGCGACGGCGCCCGTCGCATCGATCGTTCCTCCCATCCAGGCTCCGGCCAGGACTTGGTTCATCCCCACGGCGGAGATGACCATCGGGAGGACAACCATCATCACGGCCGTAAACGCCAGAGAAATGGCAATCGCCAACGAGAGTTCCTCCTTTTTCGCGCGGCAGGCAGCGGCCGTCGCGATGGCTGCGGAGACTCCGCAGACGGACATGTCGGCCGAGATCACCATATTCAGCGACTTCGACTCCATCTTCAGGACTCTCTGCCCGAAGAGGTACGTGCTGATGAGAACAATCGGCGTCACCACCCAGGCCACAAACACACCTGGTATTCCTAACGCGAGGAGCCGGCTCATCAAGACGGACGCCCCCAGAAGGACAAGCCCGGTTTTGATGTAGAACTCCGTCGGCGCAGCGGCTTTCAGAAACCGCGGAGTCCCGACCGTATTGCTGATGATCAGTCCCACGAGTAAAGCCCAAAGAGCATATTCGAGATTGTACGCTTTGACCACGCTCTGCGACGCAAGCGTAAAAGAGAGAGTCGTTAACAAGAACACGTAAGGGAACCCTTTGAGAAATTCTCCTGCGTCCTTGCCTCGAAGCCATGTGGCAATCGCGAACAGCAGCCCGATCACAACAAACACCCCGAGAATTCCCGGGATGGTATTCGTCCCTTTCTGATCGTCCTGTTTCGGAGAATAAAAGGCATCAATGGGAGACGTCTTCCAGGTCGCTGGGAGGCTGATCCAGGACTTCAATGGACTGACAATCTTGACAGACTCGCCTACCGCGACCTTCTCCGCCAAATCGACGGGAGCCGTCATCCAGACGGCGGAAAAGGCGATGACCAACAGGATCGCCCCACACCAGATCGCCCACCAGTCCTCGGCAGTCCGCATGTCCTGCCACAATGTCGGGCGCTGAGTCTGACTGGGATGTGCTGTTTGATTGTCTTCTGGATTCACTTCGGCTCCATCGGCAGGTGCGACAAAGGGGCAGGACCGAACAGGCAGGTATAATGAATCATCGGGCGACTGGGTAGCCATTCGAAACGGATCGCGAGTCCCGAAGCCTCAGTCGATTGAAGAGGTCTCCTCCTTTTGAGATTGTGATTTCCAATCTGTTCGGTCCTTGGTTCTAGGAGTTTCGGATTTCTTCCCATGGACTGTCCCAAAATCCGAATCGGTCAGTCTGACAGTGCGTTGGCTGTCGGGCTTGAGGCGCACTTTGGCTTTCCATGTCGTGCCGTGTTGACGAATAGCGTCGGAATCAGAGGCGGAGTCGGCATCAACAATTCCGACTTCGTCCTTTTCGAATTCCTCGAGAAGTGGTTCGCATTGAGGAGCATCGCCTCACTGGCCAACCGAACCTCGACGAATGAGACAGACAAGCAACTTCATAAACTCAACAACGGTTTCCCGATACCACTCTGGTGATTTCTCACAATGTCGGGAATTCCGTTCCGGGATGGAGAATCGCAACAGCCAAAATAGAAAACGCCCCTCGAAAGAGGGGCGTTTTCGCGGCAAGGGGTTTCAAACAGGGTTTGCCGTTTCTTAGTTGTTGAAGATGCTCATCGGAAGTTGCGGAAAGCTGGGAGCCTGGAGCGACTGTCCGGTCTGGCGTCGGTTCTGACTCGACCGGGCGACCAGGTCGCTGGGGGTCCCTTGCAGCATGACTTGGATTCCGGTCTGGATGTCCGCGTCATTCTGCACTCCGCGATAGCCGGTCGAGGTCTGCTGGACAGGAACGTCCGGGCGGACACCGGAGTCGGCCATTTCGCGGCCATTGGGGGAGTAAAACTTGGCAGTGGTCAGTTTGAGGATGGCAGGCACGGTTCGCATGGGGAAGTGCGTTTGCACGGTCCCTTTGCCGTAGGAGTTCCGTCCCACGACCACGCCTCGCTGATTCTCCTGAATGGCTGCGGCCAGAATCTCGCTGGCACTCGCGGAGTTTTCGTCGACGAGGACCACCATGGGAGTGGCCCAAGTCTTGTCATAGCTTGCCGATTCGCTTGTGTTGTCACTGGTGTTGCGACCTTTGGTGGACACGATCGTTCCCCCAGGGAGGAACAGGTTGGCGACGTCGATCGATTCATCCAGCAGTCCGCCGGGGTTTCCGCGAAGGTCCAGGATCAGCCCTTTCATCCCTTGACGGTGCAAGGTCCAGAGAGCCTTTTCGAGGTCTTCTGCGGAGGATTCCGAAAACTGCTTGAGTTTGACGTAACCAATCTTGTTTTGATCATCGACCATCTTCGTGCCGGAGACGCTTCCGACGTACACGGCTCGGCGAACCATGGTGCCGCGGTACTTCTTTCCATCTCGCAGGATATCGACGGTGACTGTGCTTCCTTGGCGTCCACCGATGCGATCGGCGATGGCGTTCAGGTTCTGGCCGGCCATCGATTGTCCATCAACAGCGATGATGATGTCTCCTTCTCTCAGTCCCAGTTCGCTGGCGGGGCTGTTTTCAATCACTCCCACCAGTTCGACACCGAGGTCGTGTTGTTGAAGTTCAATCCCGACACCCACGATGTTCTCTTCGAGTCCGGCAGTCCGGGTCAGTTCCAATTCCGCTCCCGCGTCATATCCAGCGGCTTCGGGAAGGAAGGCCGAATACTTATCGAGGGAGTCGATCGTTCCGTTCAGGAATTCCAGGGCCACAGCTTCCCGGCGGACGCCGAGTCGACTGTTCACCAGGTTCGCAGCGAACTGCATGATACCGACAGCTTCGTTGGCCGTTTGCGGCGGCTGATTCTGGACCATTGACCACAATTCATTCTGAACGGTCTGAATCTGATCGGGACGGACATTCGCACCATTGGCTCGGAGGAAGGTTTCGTTCTGCAAGGCATTGATCACATCCTGAATGGCTCCTTGAACCCGTTGTTGATAGGACGCGGGGGAGACGTGTCGGGAGTCGATCATCTGTGAGGCTTCGATGTACACCGACGCCAACTGTTGCATGTTCGTTCGGGAAAGGAAGTTCAGCATTTTCGAGTCGCTGAACCGGCCACTGATCTCCGCTTGAGGATCCACCGGCTTCGAGTTCCCGAGGGGAGCGGACGTGGGAGCATCGTAAGTGGGTGTCCCGTAGGACGGGGTGTTGTAATTCGTGTTGTTAAAGGTCGGTGCGGCGGGGGACACCCCCGTTCGCACCGCCGTCTTTCTGGGTATCACATCCTCTCGGGGAAGCGGGCGGTTTTGATTGTTGTTATCAGTTGTGAATTCGAAGGTATTCTTTGTTGAGACGGGCTTGTGAGCCGTGACCGTTTCCGGTCGGGCTTCCGAGATGCTCAATTGTGGTTCTTCAGCCAGCGCGGGAATCGCGATGCACAGCGAGAACAAGGTGAACAGGACTTGGAAAAGGCGGGTCAGTGAGTTGTGAGATGTGGTCTTCATCGAGGATTCCTTCCTGAATGGTGATGGCGATCTGGGTCTGTCGGGATTGTTGCGTTCGCGGAATTATGCGTCAGAAACGAGACGGGATTCGACGGGCGGTTCAGCTTGTTCAATCAGTTCAAGCAGTTCTCCGCGAATGACCCGCATGTCGGCTGGGGCGTCGATGCCGATCTTGGTTTTCCCCCGACCAGTTGAAATCACTTTGATGACAATTGAATCACCGATGCGAATCGTTTCACCTTTTTTACGTGTCAAAACCAGCATGGTCGTACTCCTGATCCTTGGAAGAATTGTCAAATTTGTTCAAGTTTTGGCGGTGAGTTGCTCTTGACTCGTCTGTCCGCCCTCGTGAGAAGGACTAAAGCATGATGCGTGCCAACCAGGGTCTATGCCCCCAAAGAATTTCCTCAAAGCCATCAGAAACATAAACTTGCGACACTTTCCAATTTCCTTCCGAAACTTCTCTTGACATGATCGCGGGGTTTTCCTTGTAAGTCTTTCCACGGTTCTCGACTCGGATTTGCGACATTACAAACGGACTGGTGTCATTTCGGAGACGAACAGGCGGATTCTGCTGGTAGGTTGCCAGTGGATCCATCGGATCTGTTTTCAGTTCGATGACCTCAGGATTCTCTGAGACAGTCCCCAGGAAATCCCCTCGGGTCAAACGTACAGTAGGAGCCCCTGGATCATTGAGAAGGGGACAATCAGATTTCCCTCGATGAATTGGGGCAGCACGACACCACAATCCGCAGATTCGCCAGAACCCGGCCCTGACAGCCCGCACACTCCGCTTATCTGAAACTCTGCAGGAGAGGAGTTCCCCGCCCTGCGGCCACCGCTTGCGAGAATCTGAACGTCGGCAGAGTACCCCTTTTGCTCGCGGCCTTTACAATTTGGTCACCATGGCAAAGCAAGACTATTACCAGACCCTGGGCGTGTCGCGTTCGGCGACGCAGGACGAGATCCGCAAGGCCTTCAAGAAAATCGCTCGCGAGAATCACCCGGATGTCAAACCGGATGACAAGGCCGCCGCGCAGCGATTCAAGGACGCAGCCGAGGCGTATGATGTCCTTGGCGACGAAGAGAAACGCAAGAAGTACGACCAGTTTGGAGCGAACTGGAAACACTTCAAAGATGGAGCCGGCCCTCAACCGGGTGGCGGCGGAGGGTATTACGGCCCCGACCCCTTTCGACAAGGGGGCCCCGTTGACATCGACCTGCAAGATCTCTTTGGAGGAAGCGGTGTCGTCGACCTCGGTGACCTCTTAGGGGGAATGTTTGGTGGTGGGCGAGCGCGGCATCGAGCTGCCCGAGGCCAAGACGTCACCACATCGATTCAAGTCCCCTTCCACACGGCCGCCGAAGGAGGCAATTACGACCTCACACTCAGCCGAGGCGGGAAGACGGAAACACTCTCCGTGAAAATCCCCGCAGGGATGGAAGATGGCAAAGCGATTCGCCTCGGCGGGCAGGGAGAACCGGGAATGGGGGGCGGACCTGCCGGGGATCTGCTGGTGACCATCAAGGTGGCGGCTCATCCCTACTTTCAACGAGATGGCCAGAACCTGCTGGTCGAGGTTCCTGTGTCCATCACAGAAGCCGCCCTTGGAGCCAAGATTGATGTTCCGACGCTCAACGAGGGGCTGCTGACGATGACCCTCCCACCAGGAACTTCCTCGGGAGCCAAACTCCGCCTCAAGGGCAAAGGCCTTCCCCATCCCCGCACAGGCCAACGGGGAGATGAATTGGTCCAGATCAAGATCATCCCCCCGAAAGACCTTGATGACCGGTCCAGGGAGATCCTCCAAGAGTTCGCCGAACGGAACCCAGAAGATCCGCGTGTCGGATTTTACTCGTAGCGGATCGAGTATCTTTGGGTTGGCAAATTGATCAACGCACCGTGGAATGAGAAATGAGAGCCTGCCTGCCGAGTCGCGAAACCGCGTGGGCTCCCCATTGCAACGCTTGGACGCGATGACATGCTTCAAAATGCAAGCATGCCACTTGGCGCGTTCGAAAGTTCGATGGGCCAACTGATTCGACCGGCAAATTCTGTGGAGGACAACAGGTTGAGTTGCCGTCTGACTTCGAGTCTCGAACGAAGAGCCGACAGAACTCTCTCACGACCTGCTGAACCGAACGAGGAGTCGAACCTCACTGAGGCGTCGTTGGCGAAACAAAGGGCATGGTCGTCGATGAACGCCCGTCTTGGTTTGTGGCTTCACCGATCAGGCGGATGTCTGAGATCTGGAGAGTCCATCCCGAGTCGATTGGCGACTCATACCGAATCACATCGCCGACCAAGTCGATCGTTTCGGGGGTTTGATAAGGGGGCGTCGTGGTTGGAAACCGTGATTGAATCAGGATCCTAAAAATTCCCCCGGCGCGGATTCTCTCCATTGGGGCGTGGTGGGGGAGGATCGCCGGGCGGAGGACCATCGAGAGGCCGCCGTGGAGGGCCACCGTTTTCGGGACGATCTCCCAGTCGCCGATCGCTTGGCTCGCGATCGGCGGGCTCCCGGTCACCCGGCCCGCGGCTTCGAAAGCGAGGATCGGGACCGCGTCCACCAAAGTTGCGATTCGGGGGCCCCCAAAAGATTCCTCCGAGATCCCAGACACTGAATTCGAGATTCGGACGGGTCAGTTGGGCATTGAGGTCTTCATGGAAATCGGATGCTTCCAGAGAGAGCAAGGCGTCCTGCTCCGGTTCAGACAACTGCTCAAAAAAACCAAGAAGATCCTCATTGGTCGGCTCCTCAGTCGCGTTACGCTGCCGCTCTCTGAGCAAGACGTAGAAAGACTTGAACAACATTTGAGCCAGCCGGAATCCCTTAGACGGAACGCGATCCTTCTCTTCGGGATCGATTTCACGCATGAATTCGCGAACTTCCGAATTTTCCGTCAATTGATCGATTCGGTCGGCCGCATCCTCGATCGCTTTGGGTCGGTCGAAGACGATCGCATTGACTTCAGCGGATCTCTTAAGGGCTTGCATGAGGCGTACGTAACGAACGATCCCCTCATGTTGATCGATTTCATTCCACGTCTCGCTGTTGATTTGATACTTCGCGGACGATTCAATGGCCCCCATGATTCTGGAGAGTTCTTCCGGGGACAGTACTGGGACGCCGGGGGAACGTTGTTTAATCCACTCCCAAAATCGAGCTTCATGCTCATCTTTTCGTGGCCCCCGAAGCATGGACCGGTTCGCCGCGGATTCCCGCTGCACCTTGACGAATCGCTTCATCAATGCGATCCGCTCGCCGGGATCGGGCGTGTTCGCAAGCTGATCCCGTTGATAGGGCTGCAAGGTTTTCAGCCAGTCCTGATATTCGGCCAGGACCCGGGACAGCTCGCCGTTCCCCTCTGTCTGATCACGTTGTAGTTGAGCATGAAAGGCGAGAATTCGATCCTGCTCCGTCGGAGTCATCTTGCGATAGACTTGCTGATTGCGTTTCAAACGCTCGTATTGCGATTCCGAGAGTTGGGCAATCTGCTGTTGATTCGCTTGCCGAGTCTGCCGCTGGTCGGCATCGCCGCGTGCGAGAAAGGGAGCCGCCCCGAGCGCCACCACAAACGAGGCGAAGAGCCACCAGCGAATCGTCTTCTTTGTCATTCCTGCTCTCCGGCTCGCATTTCTTCCAGCAACTGCGGTTCGGCACTGAGTCGGTTCAGGAATTCCACGCTGTCTATTTCGATGTACCCGTCGAGGTTTTGGATCATCGGTAACTCGTCCAACAGGACATCATTGGGACGGTCGATCCAATGATAGGTGAGCGCGTAACCACAAGTGGCCATGAGCAGCATCGCCGCCCCCCAAGCCAGCAAAACCGCGACGCGGCGAGCCTTCTGGAACCAGAGTTGCTGCGAGAGTGGTTTCTTGAGCGTCTCAAGCTTCGCGGTGGCGACGGTCCTCTCAGTGAAATCCTCCGTGGCGTGTGGACGAGGAAGCAGGTCGAGTGCCTCATACGTCCGAGCCAGCATTTCGACGTCATTCCGGGCGACGGTACTCTGAGCGAGGACCGACTCGATTCGGCGCGTGGATTCCTCGTCCAGCTCGCCATCGAGATAGGCAGCGAGATTGTCGCGATCTTCAGTCGTGAGGCGGCTCAGCTTTTCCATGACGGGAAACGGTTCAAACAATTCCTCAGCCAGCGTTGCCCGGAGGGCAACGGCAAAACGGGATTCTTAGAGAATCACTCACCTAGTTTGCGTTGTTGACATACTTTTCCAGGGCTTCTCGGAGGGTTTCCCGAGCTCGCGCGAGCAGCGACTTCACGGCGGTCGGCGTCATTTCCATTGCCGCGCTGATATCGGCGTAGCTCATTCCCTCGAATTTGTGAAGGATAATCGCCATCCGTTGCCGCTCGTTCAGTGTTTGCATTGCGAGTTGGACACGCTCGCGGAGTTCATCCGTGTCCAGCTGCCGGGCCGGCATCAAAGCCGACTTTTCCGCGACCGCATCCTCACCCGCGGCCAGTGGTTGCGACCCCGACAACGAAGGCTGAAATTGAATCTCCTTCTTTCGGCCTTTGGTTCTCCGGGAATTACTCGCCAAGTTGCTGGCGATCTGGTAGACCCATGTGGAGAACTTCGCGTTCGGCTCATACCCCTGTCGAGCCCGGTACACCCTGAGAAAGAGTTCCTGGGCCAAATCTTCGGCAAGGGCCGTGTCGCCAAACATATTCGTAAATACGCCAATCAGGCGGTCCTGGTATTTCGAAACCAATTGGGCGAACGCTCCGTCGTCTCCTTCCTTGACGCGCAGCATCAACTGAACATCCGGGTCGCGGAGGTAGGCCGACGATCCAGCAGGCTTGTTCACGACGATTTCTGACGTTGCCATAAAGGAGACTTTGTGGTCGGTCCGTCCAGTATGGAACCCCGAATAGTAAACGGGGGACCGAAAAGGTTTCCAAGAAAAGGGTAACTCATCCCCCCCAACACTGGCAAATCGGTGATGGGAATCCGAGTCTCTCCTTTCGTCCTGAATGCGGGAAAACTCACATCGCAATCGAAATCACCGCGAGAATTCCCATCCAGACGATCCCCAAACCATGCCAGAACCACCCACAGCACGCCACACCCCAGTGGTATTCGTGGTCATATCGCCCTGTGAGAGCGAGTTGATAGACGAAACTGACGAACATCACCGCGACAAGAAAGTGCATGGCGTGGAGAGCCGTGAGTACGGCCACGAAGGTCGTGACACCCAGCGACGTTTCCGCAGCGGAACGTTCCTCGGGAAAAAGTGCCCAAAGCCCGTAGCTTTGCACGCCAGTAAACAGAATCCCACAGACCAAAGCTCGGAATAACGCCTGCCGAAGTCTCCCCTGCCTCTCTCGGCGGACATTCGCCACCGCCAGATGCATGTGAAAGCTGCCTAGCCCCAATAACAGCGAACTGATGGCGAATGCGGGAGTAAAGGTGACTCCCATCCTGTTCGATCTCCCGAGTAGTTGAGAGAGGATCGAAAAAACGGCGGCTGCCGAAACGATCGAGATGACTAACATCACAAAGACTCGTAGAACGATTCGGCTACGGCCTTCGATGAATCGGGGAGACGCTCTCATGAATGCGACGAGCCTGAGACATGACAACGGTTGCCGGTGCCTGCCGGCCAAACGGAAATCGCTCTCGTCTCGCAATTTCAAGTCACGATGAGACGGCTTCCGATGACTCCTCCGGCACGGCCGCATGAGACGCTCCTGCGCCATTTCCCGCCGGGCTGGTCGGCTTTGGTGGGCCATGTGATGCAAACGCTTGCACGAGGACGACTCCCACGATGATCAACAAGAATCCGAGAACCTGCATCGGTGGAACGGCATGTCCCCGGGCCTGCAAAATGCCGACCGTCGCGGAGACGGCTGTCGCCCCCCCGAATACGACTGGCATCACCAAAGAGGCATCCTTCGCCTGGAACATTGCATAGGTCAGGGTTAATGCGCCGAACGCCCCCAGCGTCCCGGCGATGAATCCCCAAGTGATCGCCTGCGGCTTAAAGCTGAAACTGTCTCCTGAGGCGTTCACAGCCACCGCTCCCCCGATGACCCCCCAGATGAGATACGCGAGGCCGATCATGATAAACGGCTTAAACGGAGTCTCACCCGGAGTCCGGGCTTTGAGTAAGGAAGGGCCGTACAGCCCCCAGAAGAAGGCTGTGGCAATTGCGAAGAGAAGTCCGATAGTGCGTGGAGTCATGAAGATCTGGAAGGGAGGAGAGAGGAGGGAGGAGGGACAAGAGAGAAACTCTCCGTCATTCCGAGGCACCGTCTCTGCAGTGGGGTAATCGGTCTTTGAGTCTGTTGAGGCGTTCCCAAGGATTGGGGAGCGTTGGTTCCCGCTCTCCGTCCCCCTCCTCGGCTGCCGCCGTGACGAACTCTATCAGGTCAGGATTTCCTTGACGACCGAACCATGAACGTCGGTCAATCGGTAATCCCGTCCCTGGAACCGAAAGGTCAGTCGTTTGTGGTCCAGCCCCATCAGATGCAGGATGGTCGCATGCAGATCATGGACGTGAACTTCCCCTTCGGTTGGGCCGAACCCAAGCTCGTCGGTCGCTCCGTGGATGTATCCGGGTTTGAGGCCACCGCCGGCCAACCACATCGTGTAGGCGTCGATGTGATGGTCTCGCCCCAACGTGTCACGGGGCTCCCCCATTGGGGTCCGTCCGAACTCTCCCCCCCAGATCACGAGCGTCTCGTCGAGCAGTCCCCTCGCTTTCAGATCGAGGACGAGCGCGGCGCTCGCGCGGTCCGTTTCCAAACAGACCTTCGCCAAGGCGTCATCCAGATCCGCCCCGCCGCCGCCGTGGTGGTCCCAGTCGGTGTGGTACAACTGCACAAACCGCACTCCGCGTTCCACCATCCGTCGGGCCAGGAGACAGTTGTTCGCGAAGGAGCCCTTCCCCGGTTCCGCCCCATACGCCGCAAGGGTTGTTGCTGACTCCTGAGAAATATCAGTCAATTCCGGCGCCGCCATCTGCATCGCAAACGCCGTCTCATAGGCGTGGATCCGCGTGGCAATCTCGGGATCTCCTAACTGATCCATTCGCAGCTGATTCAACTGCCCGACGGTGCTCGTGAAATCTCGTTGTGCATCGCGCGTGATTCCCGGGGGATTTTCGAGATTCAGGATCGGGCTTCCTTGGCTGCGAAACGGCACCCCCTGATAGCTCGTCGGCAAAAAGCCACTCGACCATAGCGCATTCCCAGCTCGTGGGCCGCGTGGACCAGACTGGAGCACAACAAATCCAGGGAGGCTTTCCGATTCACTGCCGAGTCCGTAGGTCACCCAGGCCCCCATACTCGGGCGTCCAGGAGCCTGAAACCCGCAATTCATAAACAGCTTGGCAGGGCCATGGTTGAACACATCGGTCTTGACCGCCCGGAGCCAAGTCACTTCATCCACAATCTGTCGGTGGTATGGAATCTGATCGGAGAGATCCATACCGCACTCGCCGTACTTTGCGAAGGACTTATTCGTCCCCAGCAACTTGGCATCCGGTTTCAGAAATGCAAAGCGTCGCCCCTCGATCAAGGAGGCCGGAGGGTTTTCGCCGTGAAACTTCTTCAACACGGGTTTCGGATCGAACAAT
The DNA here is from genome assembly GCA_020426125.1 of Planctomycetaceae bacterium. Classification (GTDB taxonomy): domain Bacteria; phylum Planctomycetota; class Planctomycetia; order Planctomycetales; family Planctomycetaceae; genus HKST-UBA70. Next base: position 4,199 of record JAGQQQ010000093.1, on the reverse strand, counting down.
TCCAGCTGGCTCGGTCCACCAGCCATGAACAGAAAGATAACGTTCTTGATCTTTCCCGGGACATGAGCCGGCCGCGCGTCCATTGGGCGAGTAGCCGTCGCCGCCTGGGATTCACGAGCGAAAAGTTGCGACAGCGCAATTCCCCCCAACGACAAGCCGGCGTGCCGTAAAAACGTGCGCCGACCAGACAGCCAAGTGGAGTCCGCGACAACATCAGTCTCATTCATCATGGGTTTCCGCGTAGGGTCTTGAGTCCCTTGATTGTCGCCGTTTCGAAACCGGGGTCAAGCGGCCTCTTGGTGCGAGGCGGAGACCAAGTGGGAAACCTCAACGAGTTTCATGCTGGACAACGATTATTCCGGCTTCTCCAAACCCACCTCAGCGTGGTTCGATAACTCCGCCGTCAGTCCACTGAGCGTTTTCCCGTCCGGGGTATCTTGGCCGATGCGGACGGTGTGTTTGCCTTGGGAGTAAACCGGGAGTTTCAGGCGGTTGGTCTGGAAACGGACCGTGTAGAGAACTTCACCCGACTCCTCGTTCATCACCTGGACGACAGGCGAGTCTATGCTCTTGACGTGAATCTCCGGGAGGAATCCGACCGGTTCGCGGCCATCATTGTCTTCCATTTTGACCGTGATCGGCCAGCCAGGGAATTGGGCGTCGTCCCCTTGGCTCAAGTCGGCGAACCGGGGCCAGCATTCGAAGGTGACTGTTCGATCCTGTTTGTGAAAACGGGCGATCCCGTAGCCGTCTGCTCGTTGGGTTTCGTCCGTCCGGTCTTCGGGGTTCGCATAGGCGAGCATCCGGATGTGGTTGCCAAGACCGTCCAGATAATCGCCAGTCCAGGGAAGTGGGCTCCCTGCGACGGCGTTCGGGCCGGGCTGCTCATCTTCGGGGTGCCACCAGCGGCCATAAATGGTGTTCACAATCGCCGGGCTTGTGAAGGCATAGGGACCATCGCCAGCGTGGTCGATGCCGTGTTTGACAACCACGGCCAAGTGCTGATCGCCGCACAGGTGCGGAGCCCAGGCGCGGCGGATTTCCGTCAAGGCTTTATTGCGACCGGTTTGCGGCCAGCCGTTGCAATCGAGATCCGCCAGCAGCCGATTATCGGGTTGTCCGTGAATGTGAACAGCACCACAAAAGGCGGTCTGAGACAAGGCACACTTCATCTCCGCTTTCGTCCAATCCTCGCTCCAGGCGTGGAGGAACTTCAGTTGGCGGTCACCCAAGAGTTTCAACCCGGGCACGTCAACCGATTTTCGATCGTAGTTGGGATCGTTAATGTGATCGGGACGAGGCCCCATTTTGGGAATCTTCCCCTCGGGTCCGCTCTTGAATTTGCGGTCCTCCAGAATCGCAAAGTCGACTCCACCCACATTGAGGCTCGTGTAGTAGACGGTGATTCCCCGCTCGATCGGAGTCGGATCGTAGGGATCCGGCAGATGCCACGTTTGGCAACGCTGGACCATGTTCACATAGTCGACGGGGTAATAATACCCGCCATCGGGACCGGCGGGAGTGGAGGCAACCTTCCCGTTCTCTCCCCAGATGTTCGCCTGGCCAACATCATGGTCGTCCGGAATCGTGATGACTGGACGGTCTTTCAGAACATCACGAAACTGTTCCCCGAACTCCAGCCATCCGAACGTATGCTGCGTATGGTGATACGATTGGTCCCCCGCACAGAAGACCAAGTCCGGATCTTGAGCGAGCAGGTTTTTGACCATCGTCGGACGCGGCCCCGGGGTGCGGCTGGAGTTGCAGGACAAGGACGCCACGACAATGACATCCTTGTCACTGGGATCCTTGCGGATTGTCCCTTCAAACGTGGCTCCTCCGGCGTGGCTGAGCCGATAGGGAACCGTCTGGCTGTTGTCCCAGTCCTCAATTCGGAAATGGGCGCTCCAGCCAAGTTCGATGACCTTCTCCCGTGCCGCCTCTTTCCACTGGCCGTCACGCTGGAACTCCAGCACAACGGCCCGAGACTCATCGGGCTTGAGAGGATAGAGCTGGGCAGTCAGTTTCAGAGTGCCATTTTGATGGGTGTAGACGGCGAACCCGATCACTTTGTCGCGGGGAACCAGGAGACGGGGATCTTTTTTTCCTTTCGGTTTCCACCACTCCCCAGTGGCATCCGAATCCAGGTTAGGGAAGTCGGGGCCAAAAGGCGCCTTCTCCTGAGCGGTGGTCAGCGACGGCAGAAAGAAGAGTAGCAGTGCGAGGGAAATCGAGCGGCGGAGCGCGGGTCTCATGGAACTTTTCCGGAGTCGGTTAGGAGGCGTCATAGATCATCAATGCTCGCGGCAAGGCGCAGGGGACTAACGTCCCCCGCTCGCCGGCGATATTAGTTGGCCGACAAGTCGACGCAGATGCATTCCTGGTCGTTGCGGATGTACGCATGCCGATTCGCATAGGCAGGCATGCACCAGACCACTTCCCGACCGAAGGCAAAGTTCGTCGGGTCGATGACTTTCGTGCTATCGATTTCGTGATAGCCGTCGCGGTCCAACTTGCAGATAATCAGTTCCCCCTGTTCGTTGAACAGCCAGAACCGATCCCCCTGTTTGACAATGAACGATGTCCCCGATCCGACGGGACGCTCGGAGTTGAGGTGTTCGTTGGTCCCCCAGATGCGTTCGCCGGTGGCCAGGTCGATGGCGTACAGCGTGCCATTTTGGTCGCAGCCATAAATGATGTCCCCGACCAGGAACGGTTGCACATTCACGGGAGAGATCGCCTGCTTTCCGAGGTCCTGCCAGACCGCTTTCGCGGATCGGCCATCTTCACCGACCTCTACCAGGAGGTTGTGGTTCGAGTACCCCGCCGCATAGACATATCGATCCTTCACGATTGGGGTCATGATCACCGAACCGTTCGACGCTTCGTAAGGAACCGACCAATAGGGTTTGCCTGTTTCGGGATCGACTCCGGAAATCGCTCCCGGGCGGAACAGCAGCAACTGTCGCAGCCCTCCAATTTCCACGATCGATGGCGGCGAATACCCCTGCTCTGTGGAAGACTCTGTTCGCCAGATTTCCTCACCAGTCTTCTTATTGAATGCGACGGCGTGCGTCCCCTCGCCCCCGACCACGCAGATCAGTTTGTCGCCGTCGACCAGGGGATGGCTGGCATACCCCCATAAGGCGGTCTTGGTGCCGTATTCCTCCGCGAAGTGTTTCGACCAGTGCACGGTTCCCTTCTTCACGTCGCAGCAGAAGAGATGTCCTTCGGCCCCGAGAAAATAGACACGGTCACCATCAACGGTGGGCGTGCATCGCGGTCCAGCGGGATAGGAGACGGTGTACTTGACGGGGTATTCGTGTTCCCAGAGCTTCTTCCCGGTCTGCTCGTCCAGACAGAGAACCCGTTCCGTTCCCGTAAATTCCTTTCGCTGGAAGTTGTCGACCTTCACGTTTTCGGAACTCGTGTAATCGGTGACAAAGACACGGCCGTCAGCAACGGCCGGTCCCGCGTACCCCCCGGCCAAGGGTGTCCGCCAGAGCACCTTCGGCCCGCCTTCGGGAAACTTGTCGACGATGCCTTTTTCTCGCCAAATGTTGTCTCGTTGGGGCCCCATCCATTGGGGCCAGTCCTCGGCGGCGGCGAATGTCGCCATCAAACCGAATAAACCGAGAACAATCATCGTCAAACGTATCGAGGCCATGTTGGTTCCTACCATGTGTTCAACAGGGGCGAATCAAGATTCGAGAAGGCGACCCGTCACCGGGCCTTCAGAGTATAGCCATCGATCACGGTGACGACACCGCCGGACGGACTCGATTGGGAAATCGGCTTTCAATCGGCGGGCCATCGGCCTTGCCCTGTGTCCAACCCCGCAGGGCTTCGAGCATGCGTTGGCCTTCGTGAAAGTAGCTGGCTGGCAGTGAAGCAAAGTGTTCCGCGAAGGGCTCTCGTGTAAGCTCGGCCAAGTCGACGTTTGGTGCGAGCATGCCCATACCTTGCATTTCCTCTGCCAGCGCCAACGCAATTTTCCGATGGCCCTCAAATGAGGGATGGATATGGTCTACCAACCAATAGTCCCCGAGGATCTGTTGGTCGGCTTGTTGCTCCAGCAGCGCGTGGGCATCCAGAAGTGGAGTCCCTGTTTCCTCGGCGACCTTTTCCATCGCAGTCTCCAATGGACTCGTCATCCGCAAGGGGCAAACATCGAGATCCCGCGCGAGGACAAACGCTTC
>JAGQQQ010000092.1 GCA_020426125.1 Planctomycetaceae bacterium | reverse complement strand
GATAATTGAGGACATTGCCGTCCCGCCCACGGAACTCCATGATTTTTTGATCAAGGCCCAACGGGTGTTTCAGCGCCACTGGGTCACCGCTTCCTTGTATGCTCACGCCGCCTCGGGGCAGGTGCATTTTCGCCCGTTCCTGAAACCGCCCGGCCCTGAGAACGCGACGCAAATCGAATCACTTGCAAGAGACCTGTATGAGGTGGCGATTGCTTGCGGCGGTACGGTCGCCGGAGAGCACGGCAATGGCCTCGCCCGGACTGCGTTTATCCGCAGTCAATATGGTCCGCTGTATAAGGTGTTCCAGCAGGTCAAGGAACTGTTCGATCCTCACAACTTGCTGAACCCCGGGAAGATTATCAGCGATGACGCGCATCTGACGATTCGCGATTTCCGTCCGACACCGTCGGCGTCGTCTCCAGAGCCGCCGATTGTTCCGTTGCAGTTGAAGTGGAGCCATGACGAGTTCACGGAGACGATCGATCAGTGCACTAGCTGCGGCGATTGTCGGATTCAGTCCAATCTTGCCAGGATGTGCCCGTTCTTCCACCTTGACCACACGGAAGAGGCAACACCCCGCTCGAAGGCGTCGCTCATGCGGTCCTTCGCCGCCGCCCGACTCGATGACAAGGTCTTCTCCACCGAGGAAGCGAAACAACTCGCCAACTTTTGCTTTAACTGCAAACAGTGCGTTCTCGAGTGCCCGTCGAACGTTGACATCCCCTCGTTGGCAATCGAGACCAAGGCCCAGTGCGTCGCGGCGGGTGGCCTCTCCCGCGCGGATTGGATGCTGTCGCGGGCGCATTCATTCGGGGAAGTGGGGTGCGCCGTTTCTCCCTTGGCGAATTGGGCGCTTAGTAATCGAAGCGTTCGTTGGATGATCGATCGGACCATGGGAATCTCCCAACACCGGCGCCTTCCCCGGTTTGCCAAACGGCCGTTCCTTAAGTCGTGCCAGGACACGGACACGAGTCAGGGAGAGTATCAACAGGAAGTGGTTTACTTCCTCGACCACTTCGCGAACTACCATGACACGGAACTGGCCACCGCCTGGCAACGAATTTTGGAGCACAACGGCATCGCCGTCCGAATCCCGAAGGATCAACAGGCGTCAGGAATGGCGATGATTTCCGCCGGAGACCTCGACTCCGCGCGCGAGTTGGCGGAGACCAATGTGCGCATCCTTGCGGAGTACGCTCGACAGGGGATTCCCATCGTCTGTACGGAGCCGACGGCGGCCTTGTGCCTCCGTTTTGAGTATCCCCGCCTGATTGACCATCCCGACGTGAATCTCGTGGCTGAACAAGTCTGGGAAGCAGGAGCGTTTCTCGGTTCATTGGCCGACTCCGAGCTTTTGAATACGGAGTTCCAGCCCATTCAACTCAACCTGGGTTATCACACGCCTTGCCACCTGAAAGTCGTTTCTCCCGAGCGACCCCTGTTGGAAATCGTGCGGCGGATCCCGTCACTGCGAATTCAGGAGATCGAAAAAGGGTGTTCTGGAATGGCCGGGGCCTTCGGGTTGACCTCCCAAAACTTCGAGACATCGCTACAAATGGGGGAAGGGCTTTTGGCGGAGATGCTTCGCCCCGATCTCAATGCCGGATTGACCGAATGCAGCAGTTGCCGAATGCAGATGGAACAACAAACGGAAATCCCGACGATCCATCCTTTGAAACTGATCGCCCACGCCTATGGACTCCTCCCGGAGGCCGCCGAGCGCCTCAACGCCGCTCGCAAGGGGCTTTCGTATCAACCGTGAGAGAGAGGAGGGAGGAGAGTGGTGGCTCTTCGAATGCCGAAACCCGAACCCGGTTTTCCGATCATATGACACTTACAGTTCAATTCTTTGCTCGTGCTCGTGATTTGGCGGGGTGTTCGTCCGTGGAAGTGGAACTTCCGGATGGTGCGACGGTGGCCCAGTTGCGGCGGACACTCGCAGAGCAGATCCCGGCTCTGGAACCGATCCTGCCGACATTGTTCGTCGCTGTCAACAACGACTATGCGAGCGACGAAGCCGTGATTCCGAACGATGCCCAGGTGGCCTGTTTCCCCCCTGTCAGCGGCGGGTGACCATTATCCGGGCGACGTCAATCTCTCTGGAATTTGAGGAGCATGTTGAGGTTTGAGAGACGAGAGTTGAGAATTGCGAGAGGGGCAGCCCTCGTCTCGTCGACAGTCCGCGGCATCAATTGAATAGCGGCAACACCGCATCCTCGGCTCCGTTTGCTGGCGGAGGTGACTCGGGATTCGCTTTCGGCATTGCAAACGGATCCGCAGGAGTTGACTCAATCGGAGGAGCGAACGATTCCCAGTTCCCGGTCGAAGCCGCCGGTTCTGGTGACTGAGGTGAACGCGCGGTCACGGGAATCGTGGATCCGGAATATTGCATGAAGGGATTCTCCGCGACCGGCTGCTGTGCCGTTGTCGTGGTGGAATAGCCTGCGGGACTGACCGCCTGCCCGGCGGATTGGTCGCCGAAGTAATTGGTGGGAACGATCTCCCCGGAAAGTGCGGTCTCGGTGGGCGATGTATCCGTTGGTAAGGCAGAGGAATCCCCGGCGGCCGTTGACAAGGATTCCGGATGGATGATCGCCATCCCAATCCGGATCGGTTCTAGTGTGGCCGGCGTCTGCCATTTGAGTTCGACGGGCGATACGAACTCGACCGTCGAGAATCGGCTGAGGAGGCTGGCTTCCGTGTCCCCCTCGTCCGTTTCCTCCCAGAGTACAATTCCTCCCACTTGTCGAATCGTCTCATCGCGGGTTTGTTGGATCTGCTGGTTGACCGAGTCAGGTAATGGAGCGGGCTTCATTAGCGAACGGCTGTACCAGGAGGCGTTCCTCACGAGTTGTCCCGGTCCCACGATCACAGGAGGAGATTTTTCATAGCCCGCATTGGCCCACACGGTCTGCACCTGTTGAGCCAATTGCTTGCCCGGGAAGTGCACACTCGACGCCTGCAAGTTGACGCTCGGCATCATCACGTTGATCACAAACAGGATCGCCGCCATTGCCCCGGCGACGGTTCCCGTTCTCACGAGGACTTTACGCCAGTTCAGTCGCTCTTCCGCAAGGTGGCCCCATAACAACCAGGCCAATCCGGCGAATGCCCAGAAGGAGACCCCTTCGAACACTCCCGACGAACTGCCGGAGACCACCGACGCGGCGACGAGAACGGCCGGAGGCAGGCAAGTCACCCAGAGGAGAAAACGGCGGACGAACTCCCGATCGTCTTCGCTAGACCCCATCGTTTCATCGAGATTGAACCAGTTCACGAGCGGACTCAGGACCAGCAATAAGGGGAAAATTGCGACCATCTGCAAGAGGATGAACTTGATCGGATGGACAAAGTGGTCCGCGCCCGACGAAGAGATCGGAAAGGAATAGCCGACCGTGACAAAGTCGTTCGCCCAGAGCCAGATCGCATGGGGAAACACGACCAGCCCCATCACCAATGCCGCAAGGAACGGCCACGAGGAGTCCCAACACCGGCGAGCCCGCTCATCCAGGACGGTAAAGATGAACATGGCCAACAAAAGTAAAGCGGTGGCATAACTGGCGAGGAACCCCAGTCCGAGAAAGAGTCCCGTCGCCATCCAGTACCGGCGTTTCGTATTCGTCAGCGCAGTATGGAAAGAAAGAATCGTGACAGACCAGCACGCGCCCGCGACATGAGATGGCGTCAGGGAGGAAGCGGAAATCGTTAACAGATAGCACGCCGCTAAAACGAGCGACGCACACACCGCGGTCCAGGGGTGCAGAAACCGCCGCGCGAGCAGCCAGACGCAGGTCATTGAAATGGCCGTGCACAACTGGGCCAGCAGGTAGACCGGCCAAACATGAGGCGCCGTGATCAACGTCGAAAACTTGGCCAGCCAGACTGCCAAGGGGGGATGCTCGACGTACCCCCAGGCGGCTCCTTCGGGATGGGTGAGCAACTCCAGCGTTAACGAGGGGACATTCGGCTGCGTCCAGGCCGCGAGCAGGGTCCAGCCGATGACATGGAAGACCAACATCCAGCCGAAGAACGGAACGGTCGGGTCCATCTGCATGACGCCGTCTCCCCAGGGAGACTCAGCGGGAGAACATTCTGTCGGAGTTGCGGAGGTCAGCGGGCCATTCTCAGGGAGAGGCGACGTCCGAGCATTTCCGATGGAACGCGGCCTCTTCGCAGGCGGATCATCCGAGTGTCGCTGGCTGGTGGGATCCCAATTCATCGCTTCCTCCTTGAAGCTGTTTCGATGTCGCCGCATCCGAAATTCGCTTGGATCGGACGGACGACCGATCGCCGGTCACGCGGCGATTTCCTCGTAAACCGCCAGCGTCTGTGCCAGCATCCGCTCTTTCAAATACAATGTGTTCTCTGGCACCGGAGCCCCGTGTGCCAGGATTGTTTCGATGGCCTTCGCGGCCGCGTCCACGTGACCAGCGGGCACGAGACCGTTTGGAAACAAGTTTTTCAAGATCTCGGCCGTGCCGCCGTGTTCATAACCGACAACGGGGATTCCCATGCTCAACGACTCGACGGTCGTCCGTCCGAATGCCTCGGGAGGATCGGACGTCAACGCCAACACCACACTGGACACGGCATAAATCTCCCGGACATCGCTGCGATGTCCCGCGAGGACGATGTGGTCCGCCAATCCCCGTCGCTCAATCTGTGCTTGAATTTCCGCCGCATATTGTTGCCGTTTGGGGTCGACACCTCCGACGACGACCGCCCGGATTTCGGGAATGGTTTTTCGCAATCGGTCGACAATCTCGATCAGGTCATGGTGCCCTTTGCAACGGGTCAACCGCCCCACCAACGTGATCACCGGACGCCCCAGCAGGTCAGGGAACTGCTGAAACCACCGTTCGAGCCACTCCGCGGAGGGCTGATAACCCCGAGGGAAGTCCTGAGGATCGACGCCGCGCGGGATCACGCAGACGCGATCTGCTGCCAACCGAGGATAGTTCTGATGCAGATAGGACCGAACCGTTTCCGAGATCGCGATGACCCGTTCTCCGGAGGTCATGATTTCGCTGTAACGATTGACGCTGTACAGGCCGTGAGCCGTGGTCACAAAGTGCGGCCGGTTCGTTTTCGGCAGCGACTTCCAGCAGAGCCACGCCACCCACGCAGGGACCCGGGACCGGGCATGAAGGACATCAACGCGATCCCGCAACACAAGGTTTCGCAGGTTCACGACATGCCGGAAGGTGAGCGGAGACTTCTCGCCAATCGACATGGTGACGTGCACGCCGCCGTGATCCTCGATCTCCTTCGCCAACTTCCCCCCACCCGACACGACGATCGAACGGTGCCCACGCTGAACAAGTTCCCGAGAGACTTCCACCGTTCCCCGTTCGACTCCCCCCCCGTTGAGGGCAGGCAGAACCTGGACAATGGTCAAAGGGGAACTGGACATGAAATTTTCAGGGGTCAGAGCGAGATCAAGTGCGGACGCGGCGGGAAGTTACCGCAGATTGTCAAAACGGGTCAATGTGACATTCGGCGGAAATTGCCACTCGGCCGCTCCAATTGATGGTCCGGCTGATCGGCCTATCCCACGGGAATTTTCCGGAAGAATTGGACGGGGAGGCCGTTTCCCTCATGGTCCCGGAAAAACAAGCATGCGCACAAGGTACGAAGCTATGCCAATCGCGACGGAATGGAGACTGATGGCTCTGATTGCCCTCGTGGCGATTGGATGGCGCTATGGGACGGACCCGGACGTGCAGTCAACGTTGGCTTCATTGAGGGAGACGGCATCGGAAGCCATATCACGTGTCGATCAGGCAACCAATCTTGAGTCTCCCCATTCCGTTGGACCTTTCGAAGCCGTAACCGGTTACCCGGCGGAAGGAGACCTCCCCAGTTGTCCCGATGCCTGTTTCTATTTTGTCGAAGCGGCTCCCATCGTCTGCCCTGGCTACTGAGGCAACGGTCCCTCAGAATTGGAAAAAGCGTCCTGTTCATTGGTCAGAGGACCGGCATCGAACGAACTCGTGGCGTTGATCGCAGAGTCAACGCGGTCTATTCCTTGGTGCCGGCTTTGGCCCGTTCCAAACCTTGCTGAAAATAGCTGTTCCCGGGCTGAGCAGCGACGAGCCGTTCATAATACGACTTCGCTTCCGAAAACTTCCCCTGTTCGAGATAGGTCTCCGCGAGGCCGGCCGTTCCGGCGTTCACTTCGCCCAGTTTCTCGTCCATCTTGATCCAAAGCTGAATCGCTTCGTCCACCTTTCCTTCAGCTTTCAGACAACGTGCCAAGCCATTCATCGGCCCATAGGCATCGTCAGAGGCGTCGACCAGTTTCTGAAAGAGCGGCTTGGCTTGCTCATGTTCGCCCAGGTTCAAATAGGCAAAGGCAAGTCCATTGATCGCAGCTTCATTCTCCGGCGTTTTTTCAAGAACTTCTTTGAATAGGTCTTTTCCTTCAATGAGTTGTCCGGTGTTCATCAATTGCCAGGCGCGGGCCACATTCACCTGACTCTGATCAGGAGGCTCGATCTGCGATTTGAGAGAATCTGGCAGCTCTTTTGCCTTCGCCGCAGCCAGGATCTGCTGGGCCAGCCTGTCTTGTGGCTGTGAGTTGGCGACCTTTTGAGCCCATTTTTCCGCCTCTTCAAATTCCCCGTTCAACAGGCAAACGCGGGCCAGACCGTACCAGGCCGCTGGAGCCTGTGGCGCAGCCTTCAAGAGCTGGACTTTTGCTTCGCCGTAGTTGCGTTGTGAAAGCAGCGACTGCCCCAGCCCATTCAGTGCCGCAGGAAAATTCGGGGCCATCTCAAGACACTTCTGAAAGGCCTCAATCGCCTCGTCGTGTTTTCCTTGATTGTTTCGAGCCCATCCGAGACCGTTCCAGGCGGTCGGAGATTGGGGGGAATGTTCGACGGCTTCCTCAAATTTCGCTTCGGCTTCCACGAGTTGACGAGCCTGCCAAAGCTTCCAGCCTTCCTGTTCCAGACTTTCACCAGCAGCTGCGGCCCCAGTCGGAGAAAGGGCGAACCAGGCCCCGAGACCCACAAATCCCAGTAACGCGATCGCCAGAATGGAACGTCGGCCAAGTTTCCGGCGACGGTCCTCGGCTTTGAGCGAATCCACCAGCAAGGAATCCGACTGGAGAGCCGCGTCCAGCCTCGCCTGTTCATCCGTGTGATTTTGCGTTGCCATGTCGAAACTCCCATTTCCGTCGCCGCGCGGCGACAAGATGAAAGGTGAGAAGTGAGTGAATGATTCAGATCCGCTTAATCAATCTACTGGCGGATTCCGCCACCGAAGCGGTTTTGTTTTTTCCAGAGTCATCAAAATGGAGAAGGGCATCCAGAACGTTTCCACGAGTCGGTCCAGACTTGCGAATCTCTTCCCGCAAAGCTTCGATCACCTTCTGCAACCGCGATCGGATCGTTGGATAGGAAACGCCGGTCTGCTGAGCAATCTCCTTGAGATTGCCGCCAGCGAGGACAAACATCTCAATAAACCGCTGATGTTCGGTCGGAAGATGGGCGAGCCGACAAACGGGAAAATCCGCCTCAATGGCCACCTCACAACGAGAACAGGCCATCTTTGTGGTTTTCAACAAGTTGCCACAGTACGGGCACTCATTTGTGATATGTGTCATAAAACCTCCAATAGAATTGACAAATTAAAAAAATCAGTCATCGATGTCAATCTATTTCTCAACATTTCAAACAACAATCACACGAATTGTCCGTTTTATTTACAAAAACAAGAAATGAAAACAAAAAAACGAGATCCACAGGCGTCAGCATCTCGCTCTTGAATCCGAACCACGTGGTGTCGCCACGGGACCATGGAAAACCTCGGTGTTTCAAAACTAGCCCGAGTACGCATTCGATGAGAAAATGTGATGTTCCATACAGAGCCGGACAGAAAGACATGGCAAAGTCTCTCACTGGACATTGCAATGGATGATTCCGTTTGCGATTCTCCAGTGATTGTCTTCGAACCTTTGATGGAGCTTTTCCAGATGTCTTTGAACGATTCCCCCCGCGACGATCTGAATCGTCGTCAGTTCAATCGCCTGTCAATGGCGGCTTTTGGCGGCGTGGTCGCCGGTTCTCTCACAGGCTGCCCTGATTCCGCCAATCCCACGAACGAAGGAAGCCCGTCCGGGGCTCCCGAGCCTCCAGCGGAAGCTCCCGGCGACTCCGGAGAAGACACCGCCGAAGTCAGCCTGCTTCTTCAGGAGCCGCACGTCTGCCGTGGTTTGAATATGTGCAAGGAACAGGGATCTACCAAAGACAACGCCTGTGCTGGGCAAGGCAACTGCGCGTCCGTCGCCAGTCATGTCTGCGGCGGACAGAACGAATGCAAGGGCCAAGGCGGTTGCGGCTCCAAACCCGGGGAAAATAGCTGCAAAGGTGAAGGCCATTGTGCCGTCCCCTTGCAGGATCACGCATGGGGCACAGCACGCAAAAACTTTGAGGCGGCCATGCAATCCGCTGGCAAAGAGTTCGGCGATGCGCCTGAGAAGGGCTAGTGGTCCCCCACTCTGATTTGACAGGTTCCTGAAGTCGGACCGCAGGCTCGTTGACTTGCTAGCTGTCAGTTCATCAAACCGTTATTCCAGGTGGGATGCGGCACGAGGACCGATTGGAGTTGATGCTCACGATCTGACATGTGATGATAGCCTGAGAAAGGGTTCACACGGCGATTCTGCGTGTGAACCCGGTTCCATTTTCGGGATTCCCGTTTGTTCCCCGTCTCCCTTGAAACGGACAATGACATGGCCGATCGAGACTACTCACCGTACCAACAGAAAGTGATCTCTCGGTACTACCAGAATCGTGACCAGCTCGACGACCAGAGGTTGTCAGAAATCGTCACCAACCTGTTTCTCGCGAAAACGGATAAACAACGCAACAAGCTCTGGGAGACCGCCGAAGAGATCATGACCCGTCTGGAAGTCCCTGGGGGGCGGATCAAACATATCCTGAATCAGCGAGATCCCGCCGTTTTGGCGGAAGTCGTGCAGGACCTCCAGTCGGGAAAGTTAAAAAAGAAGTGATTTTGCCTGTGATCAAATCCCAC
>JAGQQQ010000091.1 GCA_020426125.1 Planctomycetaceae bacterium | reverse complement strand
ACACCGACATTTCCGGATAGACTCTGACAGCGATCAGGCCAATGAGCCTGCAGACCGACCTCGGACACCTAACAGTTCAGAGTCTTGGTCCCCCAGGAAAACGTTCCATTTCGTCTCGCGGAGTCTGACCGAGACTCCCCCTGGTCAGGTCCCCCTTGTTAACATTCGATACAGCCCCCGATTCTCATCGGGGGCTGTTCCGTTTTCGGGGGACCAATCACCGGGCCTTGTGCTGGAAGAGAAATCGATGACCAACAGAAACCAGGTATTACGAACTTGGGACAATGATCACTTGTGGCATCCGTTTACGCCGATGCGGTCATGGATTGATGAAGAGGCTCCGATCATTGAGTTTGGAGAGGGGTTCGATCTGATTGACATCGAGGGCCGACGCTACCTCGATGGAATCTCCTCACTGTGGTGCAATGTCCATGGGCACCGCGTCCCCGAAATCGATCATGCGATGATCGATCAACTTGGGAAAATCGCGCACACCACCTTGTTGGGTTTAGCATCTGTGCCATCGATTGAATTGGCGAAGCGTCTGGTCGCGATCACACCGGAGCCCCTTTCTCGGGTGTTTTACTCAGATAGCGGCGCGACGGCCGTTGAAGCGGCACTGAAGATGGCACACCAGTATCAGCGGCAACGTCCTGGAGGATCCGACAAGCGGAGGATGTTTGCCACCGTTCGCGGCGCTTACCACGGTGACACGATCGGCTCCGTGAGTGTGGGGAGTATTGAACTCTTCCACCGCGTTTACGGATCCCTGCTCTTTGAAACGGTTTCGTGCCCTTCGCCCGGATCCTTGCGGTATCCTCCAGAACACTCTTCCGATTCCTATCGGCAGTTTTGTTTTGATGAGGTCGAACGGACCGTTCAGCAACACCAAGAGGATTTGGTCGCATTCGTCATTGAACCCCTGGTGCAGGGGGCGGCTGGCATTCTGGTGCATCCGCCCGGATATCTCCGGCATGTTCGCGAAGTCACAAAGGATTATGGCATTCCCTTAATCGCTGACGAAGTTGCCGTTGGGTTTGGACGCACGGGAACGATGTTCGCGTGCGAACAGGAACAGGTGGAACCCGATCTCCTGTGCCTTGCGAAGGGGCTCACCGGGGGATACTTGCCGGTCGCGGCGACACTCGCGACGGAGGACATCTTCCGCGAGTTTCTTGGGCAACCAGAGGAGGCCAGGACGTTTTTCCATGGCCACACCTATACGGGGAATCCCCTCGGATGCGCTGCCTCGCTGGCGTCACTCGAACTGTTTGAAACAAAGAATGTTCTGGGAAATGTTCAAACGATTTCCCAGGCCATGTCGGCGAAGTTGGCAGTCCTGGAATCCCATCCTCACGTGGCCCAGATTCGGCAACTCGGGACGATGGTCGGCATCGAGTTAGTCCGGGACAAGTCAACGCTTGAGGCGTTTTCCCCTTCGCGACGGACGGGCCATCTCGTCACCTTAGCTGCTCGTGAACGGGGCGTGATCTTGCGCCCGTTGGGCGATGTGGTGGTGCTCATGCCGGCACCGGCGATGCCGGTTCATTGCGTGGAACGGTTGGCGGATGTGGCAATCGAATCGATTGAAGCCGCGTGTCGCGACTGATCGAACGCCTTCAATCAATCAGCCGGTTGCGGTGCCATCGGATCGTGTCGTCAAAGTACGCGGCGCTGAACAGGTCGATGTCTCCGTCGTCGTCAATGTCTCCGCCGAAGACGTAAATCGCTCCATCGGCGGAGGTCGTGATCGCTCGTTCGGTGAATTGGCCGTGTCCGTCGTTCTCATACCAGGCCACTTTGTCGTCCTGAATCGAAGCGCTGGCAAGGTCGATGTCTCCATCGTTGTCGATGTCCGCGGCAAACAGTGACCGGGCCTGTTGAGCGTTTGACGAAATGATCCGTTTCGTGAAGTTTTCGGAGCCATCGTTCTGATACCAGGCGATGGTATTGTCGAGCAGCGAGGCACTCGCGACGTCAATATCATTGTCCCCGTCGAAATCGGCGGCGAGGACATTGCGGGCGCTGTCGGCGGTTTGTGAGATCGTCAACATGGTAAAGTTCTCGCTGCCATCGTTTCGGTACCACGCAATTCGATCGTCATAGATAGAGGCCGTCAGGATATCGATGTCTCCATCGGAATCGACATCCTTGGCGAACACGCTGTGCGGTCCAAACGCGCTAGTGGAGATCAAATGTGTGGTGAAGTTGCCATTCCCGTCGTTTTGATGCCAGGCGAGGATGTTGTCGTAAAGCGAGACGTGTAAGACGTCGAGATGCATATCTTCATTCAAGTCGACGAGGAAGATCGCTCGTGCCCCATCGGCGGATGTGGTGATGGTCCTCGGAGCGAAATTCTCATCTCCATCGTTTTCCCACCACTGAATCACGTCCGCCTCAAACGCCGCACTGACGAGGTCCATGTCCCCGTCTTCATCAAGATCGGCCGCAAACAGATTAAGAGCGCCATCGACCCCGGTGGCGATGGTCCGTTCGACGAATGTTCCTGGGGAAGTCTGCTCGTACCACAACAGTCGATCTCCCAGAAAGGAGGTTGCGAGCAGATCCTGATCCTGATCGCCATCCAGATCGGCCATCGTGACGCTGCCGGCCCCGTCCACGGTATGACTCAAACTGGTGGTATCAAAGGTCGCGGCCCCGGCGAGCGTGTGCGACCGGACATTCAACGCATGGGGATCCTCGCCTGGGTATCGCGCATCCACTCGAATCAGATATTCGCCTGGAGCGAATGACGAGGTGTTCCAGGGCCAATAGGTATTCGTATACGGCAAATCCCGGGCGATCTGCCACCCGTGGTCAGGGGTTCTCAACCAATACCGGTAGCGAATCTCTCCCGAGAAGGGGTTGGTCACGTTGAACAAGACCGTCTCTCCGGGGTTGCTCGAACTGACGGCAGGACCGAGAAATTGGACCGACGGCATCGCGGGCAGACGTTCGTCGACGCGGCGAATTTGAACGGCATCCGCGACCACGATTCCACTGGTAGCCTGATTCGACAGGGACACCGCGATAGAACCGAAATCTGCCAGTGACACCGTTCCGAGCCGTTCCCAAGGGATTCCGTTGATGTCGAAATCTCCTGGAGAGGTCCGTTGGTCGACGACATGAGACTGCGCCACACCAGCATGGGATTGAAACTGATACTCCGCGTCAGGAGCCCGGTTCGATCCGGGAAGCCAGGTCGCGAGGATTTCGTATTCTCCGGGAACAACGTCGGGGAATTGCCATTTGGCCGTGCTGAGTGCCGCATTCGAACTCAGATATCGGAAGTCGAAGTTGTAGCTGTTGTAATAGGTGGCGCTTCGGGAAATCCAAGAAAGCCCTTGCTCCGAGTAGCCAACGTCTCCCTCGTCAAGGATCCGGGCTCCCGTGGCAAACTCGACCTGTTGGGTCAGGCGGATAGCATCGGCGATCACGATCCCATCGTTGGCGTCGTTGGTCAGTTTCACGGTCAACGCTCCATTGTTCACCGTAACAATCGCAATCCGCTCCCAGTCAACGCCGTGGGCCGAGTCATCTCCCGGTTGGGCGCGCTGGTTCACCAATGCGGTGGCCTTCACCTGACCATCCGCGAGGACGGTATACGGCGCGTCCGTCGCCCGATTCGTTCCCCGGCTCCAGGTTGCCCAGACGTCATACACACCCGGAGCAAGACCGGAAAACTCCCAACTGGTTTCAACGTGTTGGAATGTGTGAGGAGCATACCGGAAGTCCTGATCGTAGTTCGTGAAGTAATGAGCGCTGCGATAGGTCCAGCCGTAACTCAGTTTCTCATCCTGAACGATGTCGAGCCGTTCGGGAGCCTGTAGTTGCAATTCGACAGATGGACAATCTGGATCGCTGGTTGAAAACGTCAACACCGACGACGCAGAATCAATCGGGGGCTGATCAGCGGCGAGGATGATTTGCACCCAGTCGTCAGGGGCGAGAGTCGTCCGAGCAAATGGTTGGGCAACAACGCCGGTCTGAAACGTGCCATCGGGAGCGAGGATTTGGAATCCGTCCGGAATGGTGATCGTGTCAGCAAGCGTGAGTGGAGTGGTCCCCTGATTTCGAATTTCCAGGGTGCGAACGGATCCATCCCCCCGACCAGAAAACGCAAGAACGTCCCCGGTCTGAAGGGTTTGATTGAGCTCTCGAACTTTTAGCCCGACCGTCGAGATGGAAAGACTCGGGACAGTGACGCTCAGCAGACACCGGGTCTCACATTCTTCGACTCCCAAGTGGATTCCCTGGGGCTTACGGCGTTGCATGGAAATTTCCCTGAATTGAGAGTCCGGCCAGTTCGTCATCTCAATGGTATGGGAAAAATGAGGGCAAGGTCTATCCCCGTTCGAAGTGGCTTCCTCGTGGAATGGGGACCTGATGTCGAGACCATCCTCGAAGTTGCCCCTGCGATCAGCGACTGGTTTGAATCTGATCGACCATCAGTTGCCGGGATTCTCGAGCGGCGGTCTCCCAGTTTCCTTGTTCCGCATCTCGGATGATGTCGGTGAGCCATCCCGCTTCCCTGCGACTGAGTTTCTCCTTCGCCCGAAGGGTTTCCACCAACTGAGCGATTTGGGCGAGCCGTTCGGAATCTTGTCGATTACAGATCGAATAGATCGCCTTTGCGCACTCGTAGGTATGACCGTTGACTTCTCCGTAGCCGCATCCGAACAGGAACACCAACAACAGGAGTGGGACCAAACGGAAGCATCGCGAGGTGGACGTTTGGGTTTGCATCAGAATTCTCCTAGAACTTCTCCCTCGGACATGCTCGAGAGTTCGGCCCAAGTCAGCAGGTTGATGTTCTCAGAAATAAACCGCACGGAGCCATCTCCCAGACAGACCTGGCCACCGCCGGGATGTTCCGAGAACATCTGACCAACATGCAGGGTGGGAAAATTGATGGGATGAATGATCGGAAAGCCCGTGATATCGAGTTCTCCTCCCGAGGGACCGGCGTGGGCCAATGTGAGCGTCGCCGCCGCGTCGGGGCCATTCTCGGGAGTTAGCCGCCTGGGATGCGTAAATGCCCCGGGAACGACACCCACCCAAGTCTTTTCGCTCAAGAGAGAGGAATGTTCTCCCAGAAAAATCGTGTTGGAGGTCCCGTCCGTGACGTCTCGAAATCGCGTCCGAGAATTCCGGTAAAATGGCCCATCGGCGACGCGTGACGCATCCCCATGAACCGCGACTGTGGTTGTTGTTCCATTGTAGATATCAGTGAACACAATTCCTGTCGTGCTCGAACCACAGTCCCCCCAGCACGATTCCTGTCCGTGACTCGCGACATAGTGCGACCGTCCGAGCCGAATCGATCGACCTTCGATCATCAACGGCCGATTGGCCGAGTCACGGACGTCGAAGGGCGAGTCTCCTCCCGTGGTCGATGGGCACAAAAAAACGGGGAGTGCTGTTTGAATGGCATCCCGATGCCTGGCATCCCAAATTGGCCGGTCAGGACTCAGCATTCCAGCGAGCGGCCCCTGATCCAGATAGGGAAGCAGCGTCGCTCCCCATCCCCATCCCGGGGCGGCGTCCCAAGTCGAGGGATCCATCGCCGCCCAACCCGGTGCCGCGCCGTTGGATGTTCCAAAGGAAAAATATCCGGCTGGGAAAACCGAGTGAACATCATGGTAGTTGTGCAAGGCCAAACCAATCTGTTTGAGATGACTGCTGCATTCCGATCGCCTCGCCGCTTCTCGAGCCTGTTGCACGGCCGGCAGCAGCAGTGCAATCAAAACCGCAATGACGGCGATCACGACCAGCAATTCAATCAACGTGAATCCATTCCTCCGCATCACATCCGCTCCGAATCTGTTTGAGCCGTTGCTTGTAGCGTGTGCTACATTTTTCCTTGTAGCACAGGCTACAAATTGTGTCAAATGGGATCGCTGTTGATTTCTGCGGAATTTCGATAGATAAGGATCTGTTTCGCCATTGTGTCTAGGCCATCAATTCCGGAACGAATGGAATTCTTCATTCATTCCGGTGTCCATTCCGTTGATGTGCTCAGGATCTTTCGTCCGATGCTTGAATTGCCATGAAGAACAGCCCCAAGTCGGTCGCTCGCCATCAGCGGACACGCAAAGACCACTCGATGGAAACCGCCGAAGACTATGTCGAGGCGGTGGATGACATTGTCACGGCCACGGGGCAATGCCGTGTGGTGGACCTGACGAGGCACTTTGGTGTGAGTCACGTGACTGTGACGCGAATTGTCAGCCGTCTGGTTCGAGAGGGCTTTCTTCAGACGGAGCCGTATCGCCCCATTGAACTGACGAACAAGGGACGCACGCTTGCCGCGGAATCCCGAAAAAGGCATCAAACGGTTTATGACCTTCTGCTGGCCCTCGGCGTCTCCGAACGGATCGCGGGGATCGATGCCGAGGGGATCGAGCACCACGTCAGTCAGGAGACCCTGCGGTGCTTCGAGCGTTTTTTGAAAACGTCCGCCCCAAGGACCGACGGTTCGACGTGATCTGAGACTGTTGTCGAGATCAATTGCCCATTCTTTGCCATCCTCGCAATCGCTTCCGGTCGGAGTTCTCACCGAGGGGACATCCCTTTCTTCGGGCCAAGGGGATGTTGGTGCCGCCCACGAATGGTCTCGCGTCACACGGGGTTTGCCCCAGCTGGCCCAAAAACCTCACATGTCACAGTTGTTGCCACCGGGAAATCCCGTTTGATCCTCCAATTCTTACTCCTTTCTCCTTTCCTCCAGCGGCAGTTGTTGCCGCTCCGATAGAAAACTCCAGGATCACAGGGACGCGACGTGACATCGGGAGCCGGAACGACTCCGGGGCCAGACCCGCTACCAGCCGCAGATACGACCTACCGGAATATCCATGCAGAAGACGCCCCGTCGCCGCTCGTCCGCGGTTCAAAATCCGCTGGAAACCTACCTTCGTGAAATCAACGAGACTCCGCTGCTGACAGCGGATGAGGAGAAGGAACTCAGCAATCGCATCTCCGCTGGGGACATGGCCGCTCGCGATCAGATGGTCCGGGCGAACCTTCGGCTCGTTGTCAACATCGCCCGCGGATACACCAGCAAGGGACTTCCCCTTCCTGATCTCATCGAAGAGGGAAATTTGGGGCTGCTCCGTGCGGTCGAGGGTTTCGATCCCAACATGAATACTCGCTTCAGCACCTATGCGAGTTACTGGATCAAACAATCCATCAAGCGAGCCTTAATCAATTCCGCGAAGACGGTCCGCATTCCGGCCTACATGGTGGAACTGCTGTCAAAATGGCGGCGGGCCAGCGCGAAACTGCAGGATCATCTCGGCCGGACTCCCACAGCAGAGGAAGTCGCCCGGGAACTCGAACTTCCGCCGAAGAAACTAAAAATCGTCAAGAAAGCGGTACAACTCTACAACTCCACTCCTCAAACCGAGGACGGCGACAGCAGCGTCTCTCTGGGGGATCTCATTCCGGACGAAAGGCATTTGAATCCGGAAGATGATCTGATCAATACAGACAATCTGACGCACGTCCAGACCATGCTCAAGGAAATGGACGAACGGGAAGCCAAGATCCTGGAGTTGCGGTTTGGCCTGAGCGATGGGGAACCGCTCACACTCAAAGAAATTGGTGAAGCGTTGGGGCTCACTCGCGAGAGAGTTCGGCAGATCGAAGCCGAGGCACTCAAGAAGATGAACCGCACATTGCTTGGCGAATAAGCCGAGACTGAAACTCCCTCTTCCAGAGGCAGCGGATTTGATGAAGTTAAGGGGAGTCCTTGTCGCATGAAAGGACTCCCCTTTCGTGTTGAGACAGTTCGAATTCCCTTATCCGGTAGAGCGAATCGCACAACAACGTTTGCGTACTGTCTCGTGGATTGGCGTTGGAGTGGCTGCGAGAGACACTCGTCGCGGATACGTGGTCGAGCAGACTGCTCTAAACAGCACCCGTTTCGATGGCGCCAAGGTTCGCGGCAAGTCCCCCCCCCTGAACGGCCCCGAAATTCCGGGCCGTTCCGAAAGTGGTTCCCGTCGACAGATAGACGAAGGCAATGCCGTTGATGGCTGCCACATCATCGATGCCATCGTTGTCAAAATCCCCAACAACATAATTGTTGCTGGCCACCCCAGCTCCGAAACTCGTCTGGTTCTGTTCCAGGGAACCATTGGGAATGTTGTCACCGGAATTTGAATTCAGCGTTGAGATGGCAACCCAGAACCCGTTGTTATCGCTCCGGGCGCCAAACAGGTCGACACGATTGTCACTGGTGAAATTCCCCGCCAACACGGGATGGGTGTACAAAGCCGGGGTGTAGGCGGGAGCCCGGTTGGACACCACAAAGTTGTGAACATTGGGAGCGTTGTTTCGGATGTCTCCCGTTGTGGTGGCGTTAAACGCCTGGCCGTTTCCATTCAGTACGACAAGATCCGCCCGCCCGTCTCCATTGAAATCGTCGACGAGGAAGTTGTGCAATCCTCCGGTGGCAACGCTTTGACCGATCACACCGGTCCCCAAAACCGATGTCATGCGCCGCCCCACAGGCGTATGAATCGAAATCGCTTGAATGAGGCTGGTCTGTGTCTGCCCCGCATTGTCGTATAGTCCGACAAGGTCATCGGAGCCGTCGCCGTTGAAGTCTCCGGTGAGGAGCGTCTCATATCCCGTTGCCAACGTGACGTAGAAGCTGGAAACCCCGTTGACCCCTTGCGTGCGAATCGCGCCGGTCCCGGTCCCGGCCACGATTTGAGCCAGGATCTCATCCGTTCCGTCGCCGTTGTAGTCGCCGACTTGAAAATGGTCCCAGGAGACTGATGTCGATAACCCCCCGGCCGGCACGGGATTGGCGAGTGTTCCGTTCCCGGTGTTGCGATAGAAATTGAAGCGGAGATTGTCGAGATTAAGGACCACCCCGTCGAGCAGTTGATCCCCGTTGAAATCTCCAATGAACGACTTCCAGCCGTTCGTGTTCGTCGGGAGCGATCCGGTTTGTGTCCACGAGAAGCCTCCCCCAGTGTTTTTTCCCACTTTCCAACTCAGGGTGGAGTCTTCGAAGACCAGAATTCCTTCTCCCGCTGAGACCGGATTGAGCGGAATCTCGACTCCCGTGACCGGACCATCGACCGTGACGGGAGTCACCGCGCCGCCAACTGTGACATTGTAGTTCCCGCGCGTAACGAAGGTGCTGAACAGGCCGTTGGCATCGGTGGTCCCAGTGCTGTCGAGAATCGTTCCGCCGCCGGAAATCGTCACCTGCTGGTTGGACAGCGGCGTTCCGGAAGCGTCTTGGACCTGGATGACCAGCTGACCAATTCCCACGCCGGCGTTTTCGTTGAACCGCAGTGACCAACCGAGGTCATCGGTGACCGCCCAGTCGATCCGGGTGTAGCCATTCCGCTGCCCTGAAGTCCCGACGGGAGACATGGAGACTTCCTGGCCATCGCTCTGCAAATTGTCCTGGAGGTGTCCGCCGGAGACGGGGACTCCCTGCCCGTTGTTGGCGGCCTGAGCATTTGGACCGTTGAATAAGCCGCCGGAAATTTGGTCGTTCCATGACGTGCTGCCGCTGGAGAACCCAAGGATGTGCGCGATCTCATGAATGGCGACCGAGTAAAGGTCGGATTCGTTGAAGGACAGACCGTTGGTGTCAATATCCGAATGCCAATTGGTATCGACGTCAAAGGTGACGCTCCCGCCCCAGGGCCCCACCTCATTGGCACCCGTCTCCCCCCGTAGTCGTACGGCATTCCGCCAGGCATCGAAGGTATTCGACGGAGCGGAAATCCGATTTCCCGTTCTCGCTTCGCCTCGCTGGTTCCCTCCCAAATCGCGGGCTCCAACGTAAATCAGGATTTGATTCGCGGGGATCGTCGGATTCGCGATCTCGATGGTATTCCCCGTCGCGGGGTGATCGATGATCGCCCACCAGTCATTTCCACCCGAAGGGACAATCGCCGCAAGATCGTCGGTAAATGCATCTTCGAAGAGTTGTCCCGCCATCTCCAGGGCGGCCTTGCGACCAGGAACATTGAAGAATCCGGTCGTGTCGTAGGTGTAGTCAAAGACGATATCGATCGTCATCAATGTTCGGTCTTCGAGTGACTGCGAGGCCCCCAGCCCGTGAGTCCTTCGACGTGGACGGGTGCCACGCAAGAAGAGGTCAAACGGGCGAAATCGGTTCAAAAGACATCGAACATCAATCATCGTCTGGTAAGTCCTGTCAGAAAATCGGAACGGATCGCGCGGACCTTCTCCTTAGACTGCGGCCCGACAGTGGGTCTTGTCGGTCAAAAACGAGACAATTGGCGAGCAAACCCTGGTGATTATTCCGATTGTGAGGAAGCGCCGGACCACGACTTCGCCTATATTTCCCCGTTGACGTATTTTTGCCAATTTTACAACATGTCCGAACACGTCTTTTTCGACGACTCGTTCGGTATTGCTGTCCGACGGGGTAAGGGTGTCAAAAGATTCCCGATTCAGACCGCTCGTGCTTGCGCCATTGCGGAGACATAGGCCCGCGACAGTTCGGTGATCCGGGCCATGTTTCGCTCCTCGAGAGCCTTCTTCTCAACGAGAGCGGAGCCTAAGCCCACGGCGCAGGCTCCCGCCTTAACGAAGCGACCGAGCGTCTCCAGATTGACTCCCCCCGTTGGGAGCAAACGAATTTGGGGAAGGGGGCCATGAATCGATTTCAGGTAGTCGGGTCCGCCAATGTCCGCGGGGAAGACCTTGACGATATCGGCTCCCGCCTCCCAGGCAGTCAGAATCTCCGTGGGGGTGAACGCTCCCGCCATGCAGAGTTTTCCATACCGCTGGCACAGTTTGATCACGTCAACATTCACCGTCGGCGTCACCAGATACTCAGCGCCCGCGAGGATCGCGGCTCGGGCCGATTCCGTGTCCAAGACGGTTCCTGCCCCAAGCAAAATCCGATCCCCCAAAGCGGTGCGGACCTCTTTGAGAATGTCGAGGATCCCGGGCACGGTAAACGTCACTTCGATGACATCGATTCCCCCTTCCAGCAATGCCTCCGACACCTTGACCAGTTGTTCGCCACTTGGCGCTCGAATAATCGCCACGAGGCCGAGATCGAGGACACGTTTGAGATCAGCATCTTTTGGCATGCGAGAGCCCTTTGCAGACTCAGGAGGAAATCGACTTGTGGATCGAGGAGAGTCTTTGACACCAAAATCCGACCCGATGAACGAGGATTCCGGACCAATCATGTGGTCGCCGAATACTTTTCCGCAAATTCCAAGACTCTCAGGTCAACCAGTTCCTTGAAGGAATCTAAATCGAAATCATCGAGTTTTTGGTAATGCTTCCGGTTCAACACCTCACGGTTCCGGACGGTTCCCTTGACCGTGAGTTCCAATATGCTGGCGTTCGAACTAAACGGTGTCACCAAGAGTTCGAGCCGGCTGTAAAGAGATTCCGCCGAACGACCCGGCTGCAACTGCAGATCATCCCGGGTGACCCGGCCTCCCCAACCGTCTTCACCAACGAGACTCTGGAACCGAAATCCCGGAAGTTGGTCCACAAGTCCGTGGAGGCATTGGTCGATGTGGTCGGTCAAGTCGATTCGAAATCCGGAGTGGAGCGACTTGAGTTCCTCAAGCGTCAACTCCGCTTCCCGAGCCTGTCGTCCCTGCGCATCGCGGGTTTTCTCACCCCGTTCAATCGCCCGCTTTAATCGATCTTGAAAGTCCATGGAAGTTTGCCAGTTTGCCGAAGGGCGATGCTGAAATCCGCGTTCCTGACAATGGTAGTCAAAGGAGAGAGGCCCGAAAAGCAGTTTTCTCGGCAACCGATCTCTGTCCTGGTTGGAACGGCCTTTTTTCTTCAGGGGTTCTCACCATGGAATGCTTTCAAAATACTCGATGCGATACCCACGAGATCATGGGACCGCATCACAACAGAACATGCTGATTGATGGGTCGGAGTTCCGGTCGACTTCTCATCCCAATGTCTAACGTCCCAGGCCAAACGACCGACGGTTTGCTGGGAGTCGTGTTCCATTCTCTTCCAACGCGCCTGGAATCGTCTCGAAGGTCCCCGATTCGCTGATTTCTCGCAAATTGTTAACACGGTCTTGGCAGATTTCGGTGACCTTTCGCCGCATTCGGACTGACGAGGGATTTCCCCCGCCGCCGGATTTTCAGGTTGAAACTGGGATTGATAACGAGGATTGGTCATGCCGCGTCGGAAGGGGTTCACGTTAATCGAGTTGCTGGTTGTCATCGCGATCATCGCGATTCTGATCGCCTTGTTGCTCCCTGCTGTCCAGCAGGCTCGGGAGGCGGCTCGTCGGACATCCTGTAAGAACAATTTGAAGAACATCGGTCTGGCACTGCATAACTACCACGACACGGTGAACGTGTTTCCCTTTGGATTTGATGAGCGGGAAACACTTTGGACGGCAATGATCCTTCCCCAGATCGAACAGGCTCCGCTCTATAACACCTTCATCTTTCAAGAGAGTGGTCCGGGAAACTGGAATTCCGGTTCCGCAAATGAAGATGCCTGCGCGACGGTCATTCCGATCTTTCGGTGTCCGAGTATGCCCGTGGCTGAACATCTCAATAACAACAGCATTGAAGATCGGGTGCCGGTCAGTTACCGAGCGGTTGCCGGGGGAAATGCCGTCTCCGATGATCTGAGCACGATTCCATCCGGACATCCTCAGATTGCGTTAGAGTTGCAAGACGGCCTGGATGGGATGTTCTACGGTTGCAGCAATACCAAGATGCGTGACCTGACCGATGGAACATCCAACACCGTGATGATTGGCGAAAGCCGGACGGAACCGGACTTTGTGAAAGACAATCAGGGGATGGATTATTGGCAGTTTGGCGCCCCGCAAACTGGCGGATGGGACTGTCGACCAGGGGACCGGGGAGGAACGGAATACAGCGAAGGGTTGGGATCCACGTACTGGAAATTGAATTCTCGAATAATTGATCCCGCGGTACATGGAGTCATCATGGAAATCTCCTTCGGCAGCTATCACGTCGGAGGTGCCCAGTTCACACTCGCTGATGGCTCCGTTCGGTTCCTTTCAGAAAACATCGATCTCGGCATTCTTCGGGGCCTGGGATCGATACGTGGTGGGGAAGTCCTCGGGGAATTCTGATCTGTCTCTGATTCGCACTCGCATCGCCATTTTTTGTCCACCGGGAGAGGGCCGGGTTCATCCGCTGGCTTTGAACCACGTCCATCACCGCAAAATATCAGGAGTTCTTCGTGAAGACCCGTTTCCTCGTGTGCGCGCTTGCCGTCTCACTTTTTGCCGGATGCGGGGGTCAGCGTCCCAACTACGCCGACCTCAATCTGCTCAACGTTACGGGAACGATCACACTTGACGGCAAGCCAGTTCCTGACGCCATCGTGATTTTTGAGGATGTCGAACACGGGACGCAATCCTACGGAATCACCAACTCCTCGGGACGGTATTCGCTGATGTTCAATAGCGAACAGTCCGGTGTCATGCCGGGAGAAAAAATCGTCCGGATGGGAACGACGATCAAGATTCTCGGTCTGAATTCGTCTGAAGGAGAGGGCGAAAGTGAGGGAGAGACCGGCGAAGAAGGGAATTCCACATCCCCACCCGAAGGGGAGGATCTCATTCCAGAAGCCTACCGCAAGGACTCGCCGCTTCGCGTGTCGGTCGACCCATCAAAAACGACCATCAATTTCGATCTCAAATCGGATGGGTCGACGACGGGTCCATCGGATTAGCCGGAAGGGGTCAACCGGCCAGGAGTGAACCGGTCATTGGGAGAGTTCTGTACCGTCTGCCAAAAGCTTCGCGAGAACCTCCCGGACAAAGAGACGCGATGTACAGCCGAAGTGTCCCCCAAAGTCCCTGTATCGCCAGAAGGAAAGTTGGTAGGGGAATTCAATGAGTTTGTCGCTCTCCTCTGGTGTCAGCCGGTGGCGTCGACAACCCACCATGCCAATCCCAGGTCCGAGCCGGCCATCGACCGTCCCGACGACGCAGGTACAAATCCCTAAGAAGAAAAAATCGCCCCAGGAAGAGAGATTCCAGATCGCGCGTTCGACTCGCTTCAAACCAGGACGAAGGTCAAACCACGGTGACAGCGCGGCTCTGAGCAGCATCACGCCAGTCACCTGAACACCATCCGGCAACTCGGCGAGCGTTTCCATGGCCAGCGCTCCTCCTCCCGAGTGCCCGATCAAATAAATCTTTCTCTCAGGAAATTGCTCTCGATACTCCTGAATCTTCTCCGCCAGCATCTGGGCTTTGAGGGTATGCAATCGCCGCGATCGCAAGTTGTAAAGAAACAGAGGGAACCCCTTCGTCCAGTCGAAACACTCCACTTGGAAGGGCAGTCCCGCGTCGTGAAGTCCGCGGACAATGCTGCGATTGAAAAAACTCGCCCCTTCGATTCCTGGGAGGACAATGATGAGTCCCTCGTGTTCGGTCGAGATCATGAGATTTCCCCGTCCCACGGAATCGGAACTTCTTGAATGGGGCTCTCCTTCGACAAGAGATGTCCCGAATGTTTTTGAACGGGCAGAAGAACTTCAAAGTGTCGACCACTTCTGACGATCCGGTTCGTGAAAACCGTACTCACTCGAAGATCTTCGTCTTGTCGCCACGGCCCTGCGGATGTTTTCTGAGTATTCGTCGAGTCAGCTGGATGTCAACAAGCGGGAATTCGCTGAAGTGGCATCCCCACCTTGCGACCTAGTCGAATTCGGCCATGCTCACCGCTGGTAAATCGGCAAGTAACGGTAGTCAATGGCGAGACCGAGAACCGACAAGCTCGTCGCATAAACTTTTCCCGCGTTCTTTTCGCTGCCGTGTTTGGGAATCCAGCTTCCGTCTTCTTCCTGAATGGGGAGCAATATGCCAGCCAAGTGCCGTTTGTTGGCATCCGCTGGATCACCACCAACCTTAAACATCCCCACACCGGTGTAGTAGACACCGTAATAGAAGTAACTCGAACTCTCCTGCAACGGGTTCTTCACCAGCCATTCCGCCCCACCAAGAGTCTCTTCGGTATGGTGGGCCCCACAGACTTCCAGACACGCGATTCCCGTTCCGGTGAGCGTTGGGGTGGCTCCGTTCCCCGGTTGGTATCCGAACCCCGCATTGTTGTGGACGGAACATTGCTTGACGT
This sequence comes from Planctomycetaceae bacterium, assembly GCA_020426125.1. Classification (GTDB taxonomy): domain Bacteria; phylum Planctomycetota; class Planctomycetia; order Planctomycetales; family Planctomycetaceae; genus HKST-UBA70. Next base: position 9,586 of record JAGQQQ010000091.1, on the reverse strand, counting down.
AGTCAATCGCCGCTTCGATGGATTCCACGGGAACATCGCAGCCGATGTCCTTGGCGGCGCGGAGCGCCATGACTTGCCAGCCTGTCACGCTCAAGTCGCTGTCTCGGCTGTCGATCTGGTAACGCCAGCCTCCCTTATGGCGGTCGTATTTGTTGACGGTCTGCGCCTCGAGGATCAGTCGAATCCCATTCTCCAGCGCTCGCCGGACCGCAGTCGCATCGGGACCGGGGACCATTCCCGCGGCCTCGGCGATCATCAATGTACAGATTCCATGGCTGTACATCGGACCGTGGCTATGATTCTTGTGGACGAACATGCCATTCGGCTGCTGTTGGGAAACGACCCAGCGGACTCCCTTGGCAACCTGTTTGCCATAGGGGCCTTCATCAGGCACGTGTCCCGCGGAGAGGAAGGCCATCACCGCGAGCGACGTAATTGCCGTTGACTCTCCCCAGGCATCAGTTCGCCAGAATCCCTCCTCGGCCTGTTGCCCGGCCAGGTAATCCAAGGCGCGCGCGATTGCGTTATCGACGGCCTCTGGATCATAGGCCTCCTGACCCGCCGCCGGCCGAATCGAGAGCAACAACACAGCCCCCCCCAACAAACAGCGACCAATCGTGGATCGAATACTCCGAAAGACGTTCAAAGAGGGGGGCATCGCTGAATTGTGTCGCTCAAGTTCTGGAAGTGCTGAAACAGGTCAAGTCCGTTCGGATCGAACGCCGCTAACAATATGATAACCACGAACCTCCCTGGACTCGACGGACAGGAACAGTTGCTGCATCCGAGCCACCATCCATTCGGGATGTTTCGTGACCATCCACGTCCGCCCGCCAGGGCGCAGGGCTTTGCGAGCCGTCTGAAGAAAGATTTCCGCGATCTGGTAATGGGAATAATACGGAGGATTCCCCACGGCGACGTCAAACGTCCCGGATTCGTCTAGTCCATCAAAAACGAGATCCCCCTCGGCGGAAAGAGCTGTGTGAAAACCGGAAATGCCATTCAACGTGGCCCCCTGTTTCGCACTGTCCAGTGCCCTCGGATTGGAATCCACGGCATAAACGCGGACATCCGACGCTCGCAGCGCCGCTGCCAGACCGACTGCGCCGGATCCACAGCCCACATCGAGAACCCGCGCTCCATTCGGGATTTCCATCGACTCGATGAGAGCCCGTGCCCCAAGGTCCAAGCGTCGGTGGCTGAACACACCAGGTCGGGAGATGACCTTGATCACGCGGTCACCGTCTCGAAATCCAAACTCGCAACGAAAGTCCCGGAATCGTTTTAACGGACTTTGTTTCTGCAGTCGGTAGAGCACGCCGTGTCGTTTGGGAGTTCGCGTAATGTTCTTTGCGAGTTTCTCAATCTCGTGCATCAACCAAGTATCTTTGGGGTTGTCGACCGCGGCGACGAACTGTCCCCCCTTCTTGAGTTGCTGATAGCCGAACTGGAGAAGGTCGCGAGCGAGTTCCGCTTCCCCGCCGCGTGTCAACGGCAAAACGAACAGATCGAACTCGGTCTCTGGAAAGTCCGCTGTACAGCGAATCTCCAGATTCGGGAGTTGAGCCTCGTCAAACTCTTGGGTTTCGGTAGCGCGAAATTGATCGAAGATCTGCAGAACGACTCGGGCATCTGGATGTCGTCTCGCGAGATCGATAGCCGCTTGGCCACGCCCCACTGTGCAAAAGAGGGCTGACTCGCCATCGAAATTCGCGGTCGCATTCATCGCCAACCGTTCGCTGGCCGGAAGTTTGATTTCTTCGATTGAGCGTTCTTCCACGGAGCGTCGCCGTCCTCTTAGTATTGTTGATTCGTCCACATCGTAATCGGAAAGCGCTGAAAACTCGATCAATCCAGATTCCTCCGATGCAGCGGGTGCCGGATTGGCACTGACGGCCCTCACTGCGAGAACCATCGGAAGGACTCTCAAGTCGGAAGGGGATGGCATTCGAGCAATTCGGAGAACAATGTGTGGGTTCTGTCTCCTGGATTGGCGTTTGCGTTGCTGCGAAAGACACTCGTCGCGGACACGCCGTAGAGCAGACTGCTCTAATCCAGATATCGAAATTCCGCCGATGCGAAGAGGGACTGACAAAGGGAACTCCAGGCCGCCTCGGAAATGTTCTCAGGGGGTCGGGAGGAATTCGCCAACCCGTTCTCGAATTGAGATACGAAGATCAGGGCTGAACGCTGTTCGTCCAGGTGGGGGAGGCGACCATAGGTCAGGAGATAGGCTTTTTGAATCCGATCTGCATCGGTCCCTTCGATCTGGTGAAGACGGTTCGCAAAAATTCGGCTCTGATTCAAAACAAAAGGGCTGTTCATCAAAAACAGGGACTGGGCTGGAACATTGGTGGTCATCCGAGTCCCTTGCGGATTGGATGGTTCCGGGAAGTCAAAGATTTTCAAAAGTTCTGGGAGGATTCCCCGAATGATCGGCAAATAGACACCGCGATAGGGATACGGCTGTTCAAGAATTTGGGTGTTGATGCCTCGTCCGACTTCCCCCTCCCCCATCTCGGCAACGAGGGAACCCTGAGGACGTTCCAGGACGAGGTCACCACTGGCAAACAGCATGGCATCACGGATCGCCTCAGCCGACAGTCGTTTGCGGTCGTGTCGCCAATACCAGACATTGGCTTCGTCTTTAGCAACTGGATCCGTCGCAGACTCGCTGGAGCGACGGTAGGCGTCCGTTAGCACGATCTCGCGAATGATGGCCTTTCTTGACCAGTTGTGGACATGAACGAGGCGAAATGCCAGATAGTCGAGCAGTTCGGGATGCGAAGGACTTGGGGCGGTCATCCCGAAATTGTCGACCGTTTCGACCAAACCTTTCCCAAGCAGATGGGACCACCAACGATTGACGGCAACGCGAGGTGTCAATGGGTTTTGGGAGTGACCAAGCCACTCGGCGAGTTGGCGACGGCCACTTTCGCTCGGCGAAATGACCGGAGCGTTCTCAATCGAGAAACAAGTCAGAAATCCCCGGGGAACGATGTCCCCAGTCTTCTTGGGTTCTCCGCGAACATGAATCGGCGAGTCCTGAACTTTCTTCGCTTCCTGAACGCCGATGGCGAACTCCAGTTCTGGAAACTTCTCCTCTTCCAGGACCTCAATCTCTTTGATCAGCGTCCGGTGCTGCTTTTGGGCGTCGCGATAGGCGGTCAGTTGCTTTTGAAAGGTCTGTTCCTCAGGAGAAAGTTGAGGTTCCTCGCCAGTGTCTGCGGATTTGTCCTTCAAAGCCTGTTCTCGCACCATCCAGTCCTTCGGCAACTTGTCAAGCAATGCACGGACCTGTTTGGCAGCTTTTGTCCGTTTCCCATTCAAGTCGTTCAGTCGTGTTTCATGGTCGTCGATCTTCTTCACCAGGGTCGCATCGGCGAGCGGCAGATAGGCTTTGGCCATCTCGCCGGTGGTCTTGGGACGGTTGGTCCCGCCGCCGTACCACGTCTCCGTGCTTTTGAAAATCCCTGCGAGTGCGTAGTAGTCGGCTGTCGGGATCGGATCGAACTTGTGGTCATGGCACCGCGCGCAACTCACGGTCAACCCCAACATCGATTTTCCAATCACGTCAATCTGGTCGTCGACGAGGTCGAGCGTGATATTTCCTCCATTGAGACTTTTGGAACCAATCGCGAGGAATCCGGTCGCGATCAGGAGCCGGCGGCGTTCGTCGTCCGTTTCGGCCTCCAGCAGATCTCCGGCGATCTGCTCTGCCAGAAAGCGGTCATACGGAACATCGGCGTTCATCGCATCGATGACGTAGTCGCGATACCTCCACGCTGTGGTCATGAGCACATCGCGGCTGTTTCCCGCAGACTCCGCGTAGCGGGCGATGTCAAACCAGTGGCGCGCCCAGCGTTCGCCAAACTGAGGCGACGCAAGCAATCGGTCGACATAGTTTCGATACGATTCCTCCGTCGGTTTCGCGAGAAAATCCTCGACATCGACCGGATCCGGAGGCAGGCCAGTCAGATCGAAACTGACCCGGCGGATCAATGCCGCCGGCCGTGCCGACCCGACGGGGGTCAGACCTCGTTCGGCCATCGCTGCGCCGAGGAAGCGATCGATGTTCGACATGTCTTGCCCCCTTGCGCCGTCCTCGACAATATCGGGAACGTCCGGGTTGGACACGGGCCGTAACGACCAGAGGTCGTCTTCAGATTGCCGTCCGGCAACGTCCGGCCGAGGAGGAGACATCGATCCTTCGCGTGGATCGGGAGCCCCCATTTTGATCCAACGACGAAAGTCACGGATCACATCTTCCGGAAGCTGGCTTTCGGGAGGCATTTCCAGGCCATCTCGGAATTCCATCGCCGTTAAGAGCAAGCTGTCGGCCGGATTTCCAGGCACGACGGAGGGCCCCGTCTCCCCTCCTTGAAGCAGCCCCTCACGGAGGTCCACGCGTAGCCCCCCTTCGATTGGGTCGGAGTCCTCGGCGTGGCACTCGTAACAATGCTGGACAAGGACAGGGCGAATCTTCCGCTCAAAAAAACTCAATTGCTCTGGCGAGAATTTCTCTTCCGCCTGAATGGAAACGCTCACACTCAGAGCGAACAAAACGATCGCGGGGAGAAAGACACACTTCATCGCAGGAACCGAGACTTTGGAGGAAAGAGAGGGAGGCGGGGACATCGTCCGGCGACCCATCGGGAAATCGTCCTCCCCGATGGATCCCGACATCACATCAGATTCTATTCCTCACCGGACAACTCGCGAATCCGCAAATTCCGCCAGCGCACGTCGAGGACATCTTCGCGTTTGCCAACGCCGTGTACCTGAAGACCAATGAAGCCCTTCGGATGCGTCTGGTAGATTTCCTCGTCCGTCAGGTCTTCGATTGGTTCCCCGTTGATGAAGGTCTGAATCCGGGGACCTTGCGCGATGATGCGGAATTTGTTCCAGCCATCGTTGACCATGTGGTCATGGGGTTTGAGGCGATCCATGGGAGTGAGCCAGCCTCGTCCTGTCGCCTCGCCATAAACGTATCCGGCTTCTGCGGGGCCGCTTTCAATCTCGACCTGCGGACCATTGACCCGTCCGGATTCGTTATTCTTCCGTTGTTGCTCAGTTGGTTCGGCCGTGGTCGAACGAATCTGACAACCGGAGTTGAGTTCGGGATGGACCTGGACTTCGAACTCGAGTTCGAAGTCCCCATAGTCTTTTGTTGAGCAGAGGAAGGAGTTTGGGCTGTTGGGAGCGGTTCGACCAACGATGGCTCCGTCCTCGACGGAGTACGTGGCGATCCCATTCTTCTGGGTCCAGCCTTCGAGAGTGCGCCCATTGAACAGATTGATCCATTCTCCCTCCTCCGCGGAAACGGGGGCGGCCAGCATGAGCAGACAGGCGAGCGACAGACAAATGCGAATCATCAGGGGTCCTAATATCAAAGGGCTTCATTCGGCCTGATCAAACAGGTCGTTCAATAACACGCTCCAATGTAAACAGTCCGTCGAATGGGGAAAACCGTGTATCACGGGGAGAAATTGGTTACGATGTTGAGATCGGGAAAACTCCGCTGTTTCCGTGGCCGTATCGGTGACGCAACTTGGCGCACGATGGGGCCACGCTGATTCAAGTCGTGGAGGTTTTGTCCTTGAACACATGAGTCGGATCGTGTCTCCCTCTCTCAAGGAATTTCCCCGATCAGAAGGGATGCAAAATGGTTGAGACGATACCCCCTGATGTCGCGACAATTCCCGCGGAGAATCCCACGAAGGAGAAATCGCGACTCCAGAAAGGGAGATTGAGCAGATGGGTTTTCCGCGTTGTTATCGTGTTCATCCTCCTTCTCACGGTCAGCGCCTACTTCCTGCCTCAGATCGCTTCGCACGCTCTCAAAAACCCGGAAACCGTTCGTTGGCTATCGCCGGAGTTCGGGGAGTTGGTGGAAATTGGTGACGCAAAGATTGAGTGGGGCCAACCGGTCTCATTGAATGCGATCACTCTCAAAACTCGGGGCGGCCAGCCCATCGCCCAGGTTCAGTCGATGAAGTCGAAACGATCCGTCTGGGACATGCTCTGGGGCACTCCCAAACCCCTGGAATTGCAGTTGGCCGGAATACAGTTCGCCGTTCAGGTTCCTGATCCGGATTCCCAGACGAAAAGGGTCAGCCTTTCGTCAGTCATCGAGAAGATCGAATCGTTTGAGATTCCCGTTCCGCCTCAGCCGATGAGCGTGGAAGCGGACGCGATCACAATTCACTTTGTGGGGACCGAGATTGAGCCGATCGAAGACTGGGATAACATCTCTCTCAAATACCAGTACCTGGTTGAGCAGGGAAAAAAACAGATGGTGTCCTTGCGAATGCCTCGTGTCGAGGGCCATGAGAATCGCGGAGAGTTCACGTTCGGGGGAACCTGGCATAAGCAGAATGAAGAGTCGATTGCTTTCGAAGGCGACTGGAAAGACCTTTCGTCCGCTCCTCTCCAACCCTGGTTGGAACGTGTGACAGGCCCTCTCAAAGGGGCGCCGCCGACCACCGGTTCCATTCAAGGAACAATGACAAGGGGGACTTCGGGTTGGGAGTCCGTGGTCCATGCCACCTCTCATCTCCCGAGGCTTGCGGATGGGGGAGCGGGGCTCGATTCACCAGTCGAACTGATCGATGTCAAAATCGGCATCGACGCCACCTACAAGAACGACTTGGAGGAACTCCACCTGGAACAACTCAGTGCCATCGGGGGGGAAGGAGCATTGTTCGCGACAGGGAAGGTCTCCGACCTCCCGGGTCAGGAATTGATCGATCTTCAAGGCACCCTGAAAACGCCTGGGCAACAACTCGTCGATTTTCTCCCACTCGAACTACGCAAGCACATCGTGGTCGATGGTTTGGAGATCGGAGAGTTCCACTTGCAGGGGATGGGGAACCCTCCCGAGTCGGAACCGACCGCGACGGCCAGCTTTTTGGTGAAATGGCAGGAGATCGAGGCGTTTGGACTGAATTCCCGCAACGGAGGAGTGCGGGTTCTCGTCGACGAACGGACCGTGTCCGCTTCGCCAGAGGAGATGAAAGTCAACGATGGGAGGGTCCATCAAATCCCGACTTTGGATTACCGCAACTCTCCGACAGCGATGACCTTTCAAGAAGGACCTGTTTTAGAGGATGTCGAGCTATCAGAGCATGTCTGCCGGACTTGGATGAAGTTCATCGCTCCCACGCTGGCGAACGCAGTAAGCACCAAGGGGCGTTTTTCTCTGGAAAGTCGTAGGGGAACCTTCTTGCTGGGCCAGCCGGAAAACAGCCAACTTTCTGGGACCCTCACGATCTCGCAGGCCGAGGTGAAACCTGGACCGATTATCGTTCCCATCCTGGGGATCATTCAGACGGTCCAAGGGATGATCCCCGGGCTGCCGGTTGGCAATCTGTCGGAGATGCCATTGCTGACGATTCAGAACGAGGAGATCGGTTATCGCCTTGAGAAGGGACGGGTTTATCACGACGACTTCGGATTCTCGATCGGAAACGTTCCCCTCGCGACGTCCGGCTCGGTCGGTTTGGATGAATCGCTCGATCTCACTCTCTCGATGTCCATTCCCCAGGCGTGGTTTCCACGAAATGGACCGATTGCACAATTGCTGGCGAACGAACGGCTGCAATTGCGAGTGACTGGAACACTCGAAGCCCCAATCGTCGACGCGAGGCCGTTGGCGGATTTTGGGAAACGGATCGGGATTCGAGCGGGGGCCGGATTACTTGAGAATCTGCTGAATCGCCGGCGTCGGCGGCAGGGGAACGAATAACGCCTCACCACGAATCCGGTCCGTGGCGAGGCGTCCTGAGTCGTTGACTTCAGCCTTTAGAACGAGGGGATGGGGGTTCCCGTGTTGGAACCTCCGAAGTATTTGTTGATGATCAGTCGGAACTCACCGTCAAACTGTTTGTCGTCCCCGGCCCCGAATGTTGCTCCGGCCGTGACATTCCATCCCCGGCGAAGCATGGTGTTGACGCCGACGACGATGTTCGAACTGGTGATGTTGTCCGCGCTGCCGAAGTCGTAGATCAGGCCGTTCCGGCCCACACCTCGGAAGTCTCCCGGATTGTCAATCGTCGTATTCAAGTGGTATTCAATTGTCGGAGCGATGGCGGTGATCCATCCCCGGTTCGTCGTATTGAGATAGGCCCAGTAGCCTATCCCCATGTCAAAGTAGGCAAAGCCATGGTCTTCCGCACGGCCGACGCCGTAGAGGTTTCCGTTAAAGCGGCCGCGGTTATCGACATCGCTGACATAAACCCGATTGCCGTTGCTGTCGAGATCGAATTGCAGAAATCCCTGCATGAAGAAGCGAGGCGTCGGAGTCCACAATGCCCCCAGGAAAGGCAACACGTGAACCGAACTGTTCTCCACGCGATAAATGGTGTTTTCGGTAATCGGGTCAACGACATTGACACCAGGAGCGGTCGGAAGGGTCCAGCCCACGCCGCCCGAGATCGCAAGACGTTCCCATTGCCAGAGTAATCCCTTCAGATACATCGTGAGGTTCCCGAGTTCCTGCTCTCCCGACTCAATGGGGCCACTAATCGGGATCGTTGCGTCCAGCGTCGAAGCCGCGGGAAGCCGGACTTCGATGGACGCCCGTTGACACCAAAAGGTCTTTTCAAAACCGGTCGTTAACCGGCTGACATCGACGCCCGCCGGGGTCAATGCCGCGTTATCAAAGTAGCTGTAATTGAAGAAGAGTCGGTCGCGAGGAATGGGGCTCGCACTTTCCGTCAGCTTGGATCGCCCCACATTGGCCCCAGGCAAAGCCCCGACGTTTCCGCCAATGACCGGGACTTCGACGAAATAGCCGTAGTCCCAACGAGGATCGAATTCCAGCAACTGCCCAGGGAGGGCCAGGTCCAGCATGCCATTGCTGTTGATGTCTTCGCCCGGATCGAGAATTCCGTTGCTGTTGACATCCTCGCTCACGAACCCGTTTCGTCGTCCGTAGAAATTCAAAAATTCCGCGTCCCCGCCCAGGAACTCGACGACGCCGCCATTCCCCAGGCGAGCTAACGCGAGATCTTCCACAGCCGCCAACACATCGGGATTGTCCCGTAGATCGAAGGTTGCTCCGATCCCTTCTTGTTCGATCCGGTTGAACACCTGCCGTTCGGATTCCACGGTGGTAAAGCGATCGGTGCTGTCACCAGTGACAAACCCAATCCCATTGGAATCCGGCCGAGACGCTTGATCCACGACAATCGGCAATGGCTGCAGGCTCACTCCCGTATACGGCCCCAGAGCCGTGTGCCGGGGGCGTTGAACCAGCAGCTAATGCTCCGTTGCTGGCAACATGTAGATGCCTCCGCCTGGAATCATCACAGGTTGAAGCGATGCGTGGAAACTGTCGGTCTGCAGCCGTCCCGTCCCGATAGGTCCCGTCCCAAAGAAGTCCCCAATCATTCCAGGAGCAACCTGCTGAGAACTGGATGATGTCGACGCCGAGAGATTCTGATTCGACGAATTGGGACTGGTTTGGTTGTTCTGAGTCTGCGGCTGGGTTGGCTGCTCCGGGGTCTCAGGAGTCTCAGGAGTCTGTTGTTGGCTGTCGGTGGATGGAGTCTGCGATGGATCCATCGGGTCCGACGAGGGCGTC
>JAGQQQ010000090.1 GCA_020426125.1 Planctomycetaceae bacterium | reverse complement strand
GTGCTCCTTCACCCGAATGTCGATGTACAAATCCCCGGGAATTCCTCCCTCGGGTGCGGCGCCCCCTTCTCCACGAACACAGAGCGACTGGCCGTTGTCCATTCCGGGTGGAATGTCCACCGTCTGGCGAACGGTCTCGTGCTCTAATCCTGAGCCGCCGCAGCCCCCACACTTGTTGCGTATCACCTGTCCGCGCCCACGACAGGCGGGGCAAGTCGTCTGCACTCGGAAGAACCCCTGAGCTTGAACGACCTGACCATGGCCGCCGCAGTATTCGCACGTCTCCGCGGTTGACCCCGGTTCCGCCCCGGATCCGGAACAGGTGTCACAGAGAATCTGCCGGGTGATCCGGACTTCCTTCGGACCCCCCTTTGCGGCGTCACGAAGATCGATGGTGATCGAGGTGCGCACATCCGCTCCGCGTGGGCGGCGTGTCCGCGCTCCCCCGCGTCGTCCTCCGCCAAACCCGAATCCTTCAAAGATGTCACTAAATGCTTCGAAGATATCACTGACGTCTTGAGCACCGGCCCGTCCACCGGCCCCAGAGACACCGGCGTGACCAAACTGGTCGTAACGAGCCCGCTTATTCGAATCGCTCAGAACTTCGTAGGCCTCAGCGCACTCTTTGAATTTCTCGGTCGCTTCCGCATCACCGGAATTTCGATCGGGGTGGTATTTCAGAGCGAGCTTTTTATAGGCCTTCTTAATCTCATCAGCGGACGCTGATCGAGAGACGCCAAGGACCTCGTAATAGTCTCGCTTAGCTGTCATGCTGGGCATTGGTCCATCGAGAGTCAGACATGAAGAACTTATACCCCGACTCTGCCGGGGGAAGTGCCTGCGGGAAAACTTTCCCTAGACAGTGAGCGAGCCACCGGGAGCGCCGGTGGCTCGTACTCAAATTGTCAGTTTTCGGAGCGAGTGAAAGACTCGGTCCAAAATGTCATTAGCGAACAGCGCCTTCGACGGATGGCTTATCGCCCCCCTTGAGGTCGTCCGTTCGGGTGACAAGAACCTGGGTCGTCAGCATCAGTCCTGCGATGGACGCGGCGTGACGCAGAGCGCTCTTCACCACCTTCGCGGGGTCAATGACGCCGGCTTTGTACATGTCAACGTACTTCCCGGTGACGGCATTGTACCCGACATTCTCGTCTTCCTGGTTTTTCACTTCATCCGCGATCACGGACCCGTCTTCGCCACAGTTGGCGGCGATCTGCCGAATCGGAGCTTCGAGAGCACGGGTCACGATCTCAACGCCGATCTTCTCGTCCCCTTTGGCTTTGACGTTTTCAATCGCTTTCAGAGATCGCAGCAAGGCGACGCCTCCGCCGGGAAGGATCCCTTCTTCAACGGCAGCGCGGGTCGCGTGCAGGGCGTCTTCCATTCGGGCTTTGGTCTGCTTCATCTCGGCTTCGGTCGAGGCCCCGACGGAGATAATCGCGACCCCCCCGGTCATCTTGGCCAACCGTTCCTGAAATTTTTCGCGGTCGTACTCGCTGTCGGTCTCTTCAATATGTCGCTTGATCTGGCCGACACGTTTTTGGATTTCGTCGTTGCTTCCAGCCCCGTCGATGATGGTGCAGGAGTCTTTGGTCACTTCGATCTTGGCAGCGCGACCGAGGTGCTCAAGTTCGACACTTTCCAATTTGATTCCGAGGTCTTCGGAGATCAGCGTTCCGCCGGTGAGGACCGCCATGTCGCCGAGCATCGCTTTGCGGCGGTCGCCAAACCCAGGAGCCTTTACGGCGCAGATGTTGAGGACACCACGCAGTCGATTGACCACGAGTGCGGTGAGAGCCTCGCCATCCACATCTTCTGCGACAACCAACAAAGGCTTGCCGGTCTGAGAGACCTTTTCCAGCAACGGGATAAAGTCACGCAGGTTGGAGATCTTCTTTTCGTGCAGCAGAATCAGGCAATCATCCAAGATGGCCTTCATCTCCGCAGGATCAGTCACGAAGTAGGGAGAGATGTAACCCTTATCGAACTGCATTCCTTCGGCGAGTTCGAGAGTGGTCTCGCTCGACTTTCCTTCTTCAACGGTGATGACACCGTCGCGGCCGACCTGCTCCATCGCGTCGGCGATCAGCTTGCCGATCTCGTTGTCGTTGTTCGCGGAGATCGCACCGACATGTTCGATCTGCTTCTTGTCGTCCACGGGGCGGGCGAACTCTTCCAGGAAACCGATTGCCGCATCGACGGCTTTCTCAATTCCCTTCCGCACGACTTGAGGGTTGGCTCCCAGCGAGATGCTGCGGAGGCCCTCTTCGTAGATCGCCCGGGCGAGCACGGTCGCGGTGGTGGTGCCATCGCCAGCGATGTCGCTGGTTTTGCTGGCCACTTCGTTGACCAGTTTGGCCCCCATGTGTTCATACGGATCTTCGAGCTCGACTTCCTTCGAGACCGTCACGCCGTCTTTCGTGACGACGGGATTCCCGAAGCTCTTGTCGATGATCACGTTTCGGCCGGTCGGTCCCATGGTCACGGCCACCGCATCGGCCAGGGTTCGCACACCACGCTGCAGCTTCAAGCGGGCGCGATCTTCAAACAGCAATTGCTTAGCCACGTTGTATTCCTCACTGACAAAACGAACGCCGCTCAAGGCATTCGAGAATTTACCTAATGAAACCGACGGAGTTCACGATTAACGGAATTGGCGGGAGCAAGGGCGCGATGCTCGTTCCTCCCGCCGCAAAAGCTTCACTTTAGCCAGCCACGATCTTGGCAAGGATGTCACTTTCCCGAAGGATCTTGACGTCTTTGCCATCGACTTCGATCTCGGTTCCCCCGTACTTGCCGAAGAGAACTTCGTCGCCGACCTGAATGCTCATCGTCGAACGTTCGCCGCTGTCGAGGAGCCGGCCTGGACCAATCGCCACAACGGTTCCCCGCTGAGGTTTCTCTTTGGCAGTGTCGGGCAGCACGATTCCTCCGGCCGTCGTCTCTTCCGCACTCATTGGTTCCACAACCACGCGATCATCGAGTGGATTCAGCGCCATTGTTGTCTTACTCCTGAAGGTGTTCTTTGTTTGATTTGAAAGATCACTGAATGCCATTTGCTGGCGATTGTTTCCAGTCAACGGGGCCGGACTGGGCAGTTTAGAACCCGCCCATGCCTCCCATGCCTCCCATTCCACCCATGCCCATTCCACCCATGCCTCCCATACCACCCATGC
>JAGQQQ010000089.1 GCA_020426125.1 Planctomycetaceae bacterium | reverse complement strand
TTGCCCCCAGAATGTCTTGCACGGTTCAACCCTCTGGGGGCAGGTTGTCATTGGCGTCCAATTTCAAATCATCGCACATTCTTGACAACCTGATCCGAGCCACGCTCGTAGGATCGACCTCTTTCTATTTCACGTAGAGAAACTCGTTGCTGGCCAGCACGACGTGGCACAGGGCGGTCCAGGCTTGGTGGCTGTCCATCCCGTCCGCTTTCTCCGTTTCTAGATAGAGGAGCATCCGGGACCGTTCTTCGTCGGTCGGGCAGCGTCCTAGCGTGATCTTGTAGAGCTGGTTGACGTGTTGCTCGTCGATTCGCGAGGTGTCTTCCAACAGTCTTGCGGCGAGTTGTTCAGCGGATTTCAGGACGAGATCGCTGTTAAGAATGAACAGCGCCTGCGTCGCGACGGTGGACGTGGCCCGGTCTCCGTTGGGGACGGCGGCGTCCGTGTAATCGAACAGCGAGAAGCCGTCGTACAAGTTGTTCCGGATCACGGGCAGGTACACCGACCGGCAGTTGGCGTCGTAGTTGGTTTCGTCCTTTGACGTGTGGTTGAAGATAAACTCTCGGTTCCCCACATGCAGCAGGGACCCCCCCATCTTCAAATCGAGTTGACCACTGACTGCCAGCAGCGAATCACGGATCGCCTCCGCTTCCAACCGGCGAACCTCGGCTCGCCAGTGATGCAGATTCCCGGGATCAATCTCGCTGCACACGGGATTGTCCTGGCTGCTCATCTGGTAAGCCTGTGAGGTCATCATCAGGCGATGCATCTGCTTGACCGACCAGCCCGATTCCATGAACTCCGCGGCCAGCCAGTCGAGCAACGGTTGATTGATCGGCCGCTCGCCAAGCTGGCCGAAGTTGTTGGCCGAGCCGACGAGTCCTTTGCCGAAGTGCCACCGCCAGAGGCGATTCGCCATGACGCGGGCGGTCAACGGATTCTCGGGAGCCACCAGCCACTTCGCGAAGGCCAGTCGTCCACTGGACTCATTGGGGATCGAGACCTCCTGCGTTTCGAGCACGACGGGGATTCCCCGTTCGACTTCGCGTCCCAGAGTCAGGTGGCTTCCCCGAACATGGACAGGCACATTCGCGACGTCACCATCGGTGACGCCCATCGCCGTTGTGAGGGTGGGAACCGACTCCTGCAAGGCTTTGAGTTCCGCGCGCAGCGCGGCGAGGCGTGTCTTGGTTTCCTCGGGATACTTCGTCTCCGCGTCTTTCGGGGGCTCAGGCTGCTCCTTGGTCACCAACGCCGCGTTGGCGTCTTTGATCAAGGCGTCAATCTCCCCTTGCTTGGCGGCGACTTTTTGTTCGTGTTCGGCCTTGGCCGCCAGTTCTTCCTCGGAGGCGATGACGACTTCATTCCATTTGGCGATCCGTTTGAGAGACTCCATTGTCCGGGTGCTTTTAAAAATCCCGGCCAAGGCGTAGTAGTCGGCCGTGCTGATGGGGTCAAATTTATGGTCATGGCAGCGGGCACAGCCGAGTGTCAGACCCAGCAATGATTTCCCAATCGTGTCGATCTGCTCGTCGACGATGTCCATCTGCATCTTGGTTTCATCGGACTCCGCGAGGACTTTCGCCCCCAACGTCAGAAACCCGGTCGCGATCAGCCGGTCGTGCCGACGTTCTGAAGGACCTTCGATCAAGTCCCCAGCAATTTGCTCCTGAAGAAATTGATCGAACGGCTTGTCCGCGTTGAAGGAGGCGATCACGTAATCGCGGTATCGCCAGGCATTGCCATGGGCGACGTTCTCATCGAGACCGTTGGAATCGGCATACCGAACGATATCGAGCCAGTGCCGTCCCCAGCGTTCTCCGTAGGCCGTGGATTCGAGTAATCGATCGATGACCTTCGCAAAAGCATCGGGAGACGAATCAGCCAGAAACTCTTCGATCTCGGCGGGCGTTGGCGGGAGTCCGGTCAGATCGAATGTTGCCCGGCGAATGAGTTCCCGTTTGCTGGCTGGAGGAGCGGGGACAAGGCCCTGTTGCTTGAGGTCGGCGAGGAGCAGTCGATCGATTTCATTCGTGCCCCAGGAGGCGTTCATTTCGGGAACTTCAGGACGGACGACCGGTTGGAACGACCAGAACGACCGGGCTTCGGCCAGTTCCTGTTCGTTCATCCTATGATGGGCGACCGGGTCGACCTGTCCTTTTTGCGGGTGGGGGGCGCCCATTTCGACCCATTTGCGGAAGACTTCAATCGCCTCGGCCGGAAGCTTGCCATCGGGCGGCATTTGCAGGACTTCGTCTTTGTAGCCCACGGCTGTCACCAGCAGGCTCCGGTCGACCTGGCCGGGAACAACGGCGGGGCCAATCTCTCCGCCGCGAAGCATGGCTCCATAGTCATCAAGCCGAAGTTCGGATTCCTGTGTGTCGGGGCCGTGGCAATCAATGCAGTGCGTCCGTAGCAATGGAGCAACCTGAGCCTCGAAAAACTGGGCCTCGTCCTCGGCGTAGACGCCGCCGACCACGCTCAGGAGGAGCGAGAAAGCCATTGTCACAGCAAAAATCACAGAAGGGGTTCGCTGCTGTTTCACGATCATCTCCGACGTGGCAGGAAGTCGTAGGCAGGAGTTCGAACGGGTGCGTTCGAGAAATCCAGAAAGCGGCGTGATCCACCGTTTTCGCAGATTTCGAGGGTTCCTGTAGTTTCCCATATGAGCCCGGCCGCTGCAAGAAGTTCCCGCGATTTGTGGTTGCCTGCCGTGTGGAGTCCTCCGATTGACGGGCGCAACCCAACTACGACGATCAACCTTCTCCAGACAGGGGCGATGGCAGGGTCCGCCTCACAGACAATGACGATCCCCCGCACTCCGCGAAAGAAACGGGCCAACTCGGCATTGGAACAAGTGAGGAAGTTACGCGGCGCACAAAAAAGGGCCGCCCGAAGGCGGCCTTGCGAAGTCCAGATTGTCAGCAGCGATTGTTTCGTGCCGGTTACGCGAATTCCGGGCGGCGGCGGTAGAGTTGGTCTTTGAGTCGAGCAACGATGCTGGAGTGCATCTGGCTCACACGGCTCTCGGAGAGGCCCAGGGTCTGGCCGATCTCTTTCATCGTCAGTTCCTCGTAGTAATAGAGGATGATGATGAGCCGCTCGTTGCGATTGAGACCTTTGGTGACGAGTTTCATGACATCCCGTTTCTGGATGCCGTTCGTCGGGTCCTCGCCCTTGCCGTCTTCCACGACGTCGATTTCTCGAACGTCCTTGTAGCTGTCGGTCTCATACCACTTCTTATTGAGGCTGACGAGATTGACGGCACTCGCTTCCGACTTCATTTTGTCGAACTCTTCCAGGGAGAGTTCGAGCTTGTTCGCGAGTTCCACATCCGTCGGCGGACGGCCGACTTGAGCCTCGATCTGCTTGCGGGCCGCTTCGAGCTTGCTCGCTTTGCTTCGTACTAACCGGGGAACCCAGTCCATGGTGCGAAGTTCATCGAGCATGGCTCCGCGAATTCGCGGGACGCAGTACGTCTCAAATTTGACTCCACGTTCCATGTCGAACGCCTCGATGGCGTCCATGAGCCCGAAGACTCCCGCGGAGATTAAGTCGTTCAAGTCGACCCCATCTGGGAGTTTCGCCCAGACGCGTTCGGCGTTGAAACGTACCAATGGGAAGTAGTTCTCGATCAATCGATTGCGGAGTTCCTGATTCCGCTGATCTTTCTTGAACTCGACCCAAATTGCTTGAATGTCTGTTCCGACCTTCGTGGTCATATGCTCCTCCGTGACCTCATGTCGTCGCCGGATGCGATCCGGAGACAATCATCGAAATGGAAGCGGCGCAGCGTCGCCATTTCGAGACCATCCCTTAATCGTTTTTATCGGCTCTCTCAGGAGTGTGGCTGAATCCAAAAGTTACAAGTGCTGCAATCGCTACAGAATGACGTGTCCGACTCATACTGACCGACAAACGGACAACATGATCGGGGCAAAAGGAAAGGGATTGAGAAAGGAGGTGGCTCGCTCACACTCAACGAGGCGAACCAGGATCAAGGGAGGGAGCGGGTTGATATCGGAACCTGACGAAGGCTGTCCAGCGACGGGAAACATTTTGTGAAGATGCCCCGCCGCCGCTCGCAGAAGTTGCCGACACCCCCTGTCCCGCAACGGCTTTCACCCCACGAAGCCGCGAAAACTGCTGATTTCAAAGAGACGATCGGCAGGAATCGACGACACCGACATTTGAGGTGCTGCCAGCGACAGCAACTCACGCCCAAGAGACTTGGGACGCCCCCATTGGCAGGTCCACGCAAAGGACAACGGCGCTGCCATCCGCGAGCCAAGTCCCCGGTTGAAGGTCCTTCGAAGCGGAGACTTCGCGAAGCCGTTGGCCCCGCCAAACGGGTTGCTTTCCCGAATCACGAGGCAGGCGTAGCGTCCACTGCGGGCAGGCGAACGGAGCCTTGATCCGAAGGATTCCATCGTCGGATTGAATTTCGGTGAAGGCCCGCGCCGTCCAGTATCGGGCGATCTCGCTGACTTTCATCCATTGGGTCTGATCGCCAAAACGATCCGCGAGCGAAGTGACGACCCGTTGAAAGGCTTGGAAACCCGATTTGGTGCCGTTGCAGTACATACCAGGCCAGTGACAGAGCATGATCGCCGGCTGCTTGCGCTCGATCAGTTCCACCATCCGACCGCCGGTGGCATCGGCCGTACAGTATTTGTCCGGTTCGGAGACGGCGTCCCCTTCCCAACTCCCGAACCAGTCGCCCGTTCCGGCCGGGACATTGACGGTGAACTCAAGTTGGTCCGTCCCCACTCCTGAAACGTGTTCCAGTTTCGGCTCGGTATTGCCATCTCCGCCGATAACGTACTTGAAGTAATGGGGAATCTCGGGCTGAAAGACATCCGCCAGCGCCTGACGCGCCGCGAGGGCCAACTCCGACTTCACCAAGTTGCCGAATCCCCCCGGTGTGGTAAATCCTTCACAGGGAAGGTCGCAGTTCTTCAAGATTCGCAGGGCGTAGGCGATGTACTCCGCGAGTTCGTCCACGCTCTTTTTGACCTGCGGAAAGGAGTTCTCCATCGTCCCCGCGTTGATTTCTTCGATGGGCCGACCCGTCTTGAGGTTGATCACACGGGTGTGTGTGATCATCTCCGGGTGGATATCCCAGTTGGGGAGCATCAGCTCGCGGACGAGCTTCAAGCTGTCTTGTAACTGCCGCCGGGACCAGCCAGGAAGTTCCCGATCGAGCCAGCCGACGCAGGCCGGATTGGGAACAATGCTGTATTTCCCTTTGACGCCGTTTTCCCCGCACCATTCTCCAAACTCCCGGACGAAGACATCAGGGATTTCTCGCGGCCAGGACTGCCATGGCTTTTTGTACACTTCCCGGTCGGGCCACGCCTCCGCGAATTGGGGCATGCAGAAGTGCCCCATATTCACCAGACAGGTCGAGTCATCAATGATGAATGACAGCGGAACGCGGTCTCGCGGGAAGAGGATCTCGACCCCTTCCGGCAGGGGTGACCGCTGAGACACATCCCAAGCGGGGGCCTGGGCAAGAAGTTGCGGTGCCATGAAACCGCCAGCCGCCATGGTCAGCGAAGTCGACAGAAACGAACGGCGGCTCAACTCCAACATCTTCGCATCTCCCGGCGAATCAGCATTTGTCCAACGCGAGCCGATCAACTTCCGAAGTGCTCATCAACGAGGTTCCGAAGAATCAGCAACGCCTGTTGTAAAACATTCACAGCCGATTGAGAACTCTTCACGCGCCGATGTCGAACCGGCGAAGATCATCCACCGTAGAGGATGTCGCCCATATTTTTCTTATAGGCTTCAACACCGGGTTGGCCGTAGGGATTGATCCCGATCAGCCGCCCTTCGACCACGGTCGCTAGCATGAACATCTGCAACAGCTGGCCGACGGCATACGCATCCAGGCGAGGGAGTGTGAGGTCCGCCGTGGGCCGGCCATCGTCCGCGTAGGCCTTGTTGGTTCCGTCGATTGCGGCTTGCAGGAGTTCGGGAAAGGCTTTGCCCGCGATCCGGTTGAGTTGATCCTTGTCGAGGGAGTCATCAACGGCAGGCAACTCGACGGACTCTCGTGAAGGAGTTTCCACAATCACGTTCGTGATCACGCGATCGCGTTTGCCTTCTTGGTGTTGCTGACCTCGGCTGTGCAGGTCTCGGGTATTGACCACGGTGAGCGGCGTCGCCCCTTGTTCCTGCTTGCCCAAACTCTCCGCGAGAAGCTGATCGTACCAGAGTCCCGCCGCTTCGAGACCTTTCCCCCATGTTGAGAGGACGCGGAGATCCATTCCGTGATCCCGTTCCAAAAGATGGCAGGTCGCGACGTAATCCAGAACGGGGTTTTCCCCGACGGGTGCCGTGCGGAATTGCTCCGTGATATCGGCGGCCCCTTGGAGCAAGGCTCGAATGTCGATGCCCAAGACGGCCGCCGGATACAGACCCACTGCTGTAAAGACAGAAAATCGCCCGCCCACTCCATCGGGGATGGGAAACGTCGTTCCGTATCCTTTGGACTGGGAGAAGTCTCGGAGTTTGCCTTGTTCCCCGGTGATGGGGATCACCAGTTCCCGAGAAGCGGCGGAGTTTTGGCCGTAGTAGTTTTCCAGAGCCTCGCGGAAAACACGAAACGCGACCGCCGTTTCCAGCGTCCCCCCCGACTTGCTGATGACCACAATCCCCCATCGCTGGGCCAAGTCCGCCGGGTCGGTGCACTGCGTCTGAAGCAGATCGACCAGGGCCGAAATGCTGTCGTTGTCGAGGTTGTTCCCTTCGTAATAAAGACGGGGGCAGTCGTTCCGTTTGCTGCGGGGCCGTTCATTGTGGTAGGGGTCGCACAACGCCTCGAAGAGCGCTCTGAGGCCCATGTAGGAGCCGCCGATACCCAGGACCACCATGCGGTCAATCGACTCGCGAAGGTGCCGCGCGGAGGTTTCCATACGTTGGAGGAGGCCGTCTTCCCCGTTGAGCAGGCGTTGGGGAAGATCGATAAAGCCGCTGTCGAGCGGCTGTTTGTCGGCGGGAACATCGCCTCCGGATCGGAGCAATTCCACATCTGCGAGCGTTTCCTGCCGGGCTTGATGGAGTCGCTCGAGAAGTTCTCCTCGCTGGTTTCCGATCAGAAACTCGCAGGCCGAGGCATCGTAGGTGAGAGCATTCGCCGCCATGGGATCGACTTTCGAATGTTTGGGCTTGAGAGATTTGGAAAGATGGGCAAGACCAGTCGGAACGGACGTCATTCCGCCGGCGGGGTGATTCCGAAATCTTCGATTGTCAGCAGCGACTCGAATTTGAGCCCCTCTTTTTCGAAGTTCGCGCGGCCCCCTTCCATCCGATCAATGATGGCCAGGACCTGGACCACTTCGCAGCCAAAGTCGCGTAGCCGTTCGACGGCTAACAGCGAACTCCCTCCGGTGGTCACCACATCTTCGACGATGGCCACCTTCATCCCCGCATCAATCGGGCCTTCGACATATTTGTTGGTGCCGTGCCCCTTGGACTCCTTCCGGACAAGGAAACCGAGGAGATCGGTCCCTTGGCTTGCGGCGGCACAGAGCACGCCCGCCGCGATCGGGTCCGCTCCAATCGACATTCCCCCGACCGCCTGAACGGCGTTGGTGTCGATCAATTGCAACAGTCCTTCCGAGACCAATTGCAATCCCCTCGCGTGCAGCGTGATTTGCTTGCCGTCGAGGTAGTATTTCGCTTTCTTCCCCGAAGCCAGTGTGAAGTCCCCGAACTTCAAAGCCCGGTCACGGAACAGTTGAATCAACGCGCTGCGATCGTACATGAGTCGTCCCAAGGAGGAGGAACACCGCCGAAATCGCCCCATGCTAACGCGTGATCTCCGAATTGGAAGCGGGGTGCGTCGACTCGTTCAGACTCTCCATTCAAGGGGACAGAACTCCGATTTGCAAAAATGGCGCGACATTCCTGGGGCCAAACACAAACACCACCGAGGAATCCCGGTGGTGTTGAAGAATGAACTAGGAATCGGGCTTTGGCCACCCTATTTGACTCGCGGGACTTTCACCAGTTGAGGTGCGGGTTCGAAGATCCAGAGCCGCGTCTCATCCCGTTTTCGTCCAAAGTTGCGGACGCCAAACCCCTGGGGCTGGACGGCACTGCTGCCATTGGGAAGGTCCTGAGCCTTGGGGCCGAACTGCTCCATGTAGCGTGCCACGGCTGGATCATTGGGGCCGGAGAACGAACCGACAGTGACAATCGATTCCGTTTTGTCATGCCAGACGTAGGCGTCGACATTATTATAGATTCCGTTTTGGTCGTATTTTCCCCTTAAGACGGTCACCAACTCCCGGGCGGAGATCGCGGCGTTGTCGAGATCATTGTCTTTCAGGAAACCTTCCAGAGCACTGATGTTCTTGACGGTGGCCTGCTTGCCGTAAAACCGGGCGATCACCAAGGAGTACTCGCCGGCATTCTCAAACAGCGAGTAGCGCTCGCCGTTGTTCATCACGATCAAATGGGGATCCAAAGAGCGATTTGCCTCAATCTCCTCGGGCGAGAGCAGCGGATTGATGGTCAGAAACGCTCCGCTCATGGGAGTCGGACGGCCCGGGGTGGGGATGAACACAACTCCATCTTGCATGGACTTCGGGCGAAGTTTCTTGATCCATTTCAGGGACTGCTGCGCGGTCTTGTCATTGATGTCCGGATAGTTCCCTGCAAGAACGCAGACCGACGTGTAACGAGTCTGGTTTCGTCGGCGCTCCTCCCGTCCACTGGCATCCTGCACGGTCAACCGCTCGACGCCGGGCGTGTATTCATACGTGTAAGCAGGCATCCCCAACCGGCGAAGTTCGAGAACCAGTTCGTCCGCCGCTTCGCGAGGAGTTTTCCCTTGGTGGTTGTTCCCTTCAGCGTTGGTGGTGAAGGTCGCGGCCATAATCAGCCAGGGCCCCCGATTCTTGGATAACTCATACGACTTGTCGGGATCCGCCTCGATGTTGTTCGCACCCCATGCAAGCGAGGCGGTGCAGCAAATGACCCAGGCTCCAACCACTGGCTTGAAATTCAACCGGAATGCGAAGGGATTCATGGAACGCTCCATCGGAATGGCGAAACGCCGAGTTGATGACGTGGCCGTGTTGCAAAGTCCGACCACCGAGCGATCCGGACCTCGACGGCGACAACAACCATATGGCGGTTGGGGCGCGGTGGATCACTCGAGCATCTTGCGACTGGAAAAAAGGAAGGCAAGTGTGGGATTTTCGGAAAGGACCGGGGTTCTAATGAAATTCGCTCAAGTCTGTCCAGACGATTTTCCCGGCCATTGAGTCGCGACACTTCCGCTGTTCTGAGCCGGGATTCGTGCGCCTCCGCAGTCAGTCGATCAAACGCGAATTTGCCGTCGCTGTTGCCGACCCTAGCCGGACCGGCTATTTCTGCCGAGATGCCACTCAGGCGTACGATTGCTCAAGGACCGGAACACCATGCGAATTCTCTGGATGGCCCTATTGCTCCTGGCAGGTCAAAGTGACTCAGTTCTGGCTGGGACGAAGACCTGGGATGGTCGTTATGACACTTCGAGGATCGACTTGACTGTGGTCTATTTCGTTCCCAGCGACCGTCAACCGCTGGTCGACTGGAGAGATCGAGCCACGTACTTTTGTAACCGTTTGGAGCAGTTTCATCGGCGAGAATTTGGAACGCAATCCGAATTGGTGGCAAACTTGATTGACGCCCCAATGCAGTCGGAGCTGACCACGACCGAACTTCGGAACGGGGATGCCGACGCAATCTTCTTTCGCACGCTCAGAGAAGTGGATCGCCGTCTCGATTTCGGGCAGGCCGACGATGGGGGGTTTCCCATCCTGCTCGTGCTCAGCGAAATCAATTGGCGACCATTGGACGATTTCTACCGTGTCCGTCCGGAAGGCGACAGCTTCGCATTCGAAGGCAATTTCTCTAAAAGCCAGCATTTCCCCGGAGCAGAATCTGGAGGAGCCCGGGCTTCGTATCTGGCTGATCGCGGAGTGGGATGGGGCCTAGTCAGTGCCGACGGCTGGCGCGTGCCGTATCGCGGATCCGACTGCGTGGTCTATCACGAGGGGTGCGGCCACACCGTGGGGCTGCCGCATCCCGACGATGTGAACGGATCCGTCATGAGCCTTGGCCAGTACCGGGGATGGATCAGCGAATCGTGGCTCGACAAAGACCAGAAGGCTCGGATGGGGTGGGAACCAGAGGCGAGAGAACAAAACCTGCAAACGAGATTGTTTTCCTCCTTCCGAGCCATTCCCGAACCAGCGATTCCTGAGCCTGGGGAAACGGTACGACTGAGGCTCGACTGGCCAGATGACAGGACGCTTTCTCTCAAAAGCATTCGTCTGCGTTATCAAACGTCGCTGTCCTCTCCCTGGGTCGATGTCCCAGTCTCGCTGGGAAATAGTGTTTCCGACACCATCGAGCTTGGGGCCTTCGATCGGGAAACTCCCGTGAGCTATCGAATTGACGTTGCACTGACGACAGGGGAAACGACCGAACTCTGGGGGTACTTTCAAGTGCGAAAGTCCCCCGACAAGTTTCTCATTCCTTCCATCCAATCTTTCGACCTTTTGCCAACGCATGGACGAGACTCCCTCTCGAAAGAAGACGAATCTGCCGCGGAGGAATCCGATCTGCTTGCTCTAATTGACCTGACCCAGAATTGGAGGACTGGGGAATGGACTCAGTCTGATGGCCGCCTCCTCAGTCCCCCAGGATACGGGCGACGTTTGCAACTCCCGTATCATCCCCCGGACGAATATCGACTCACCGCAATCGTGGAGCCGCTCGATGCCCCCAACGGGCTGCTCTTTGGTCACGCCAGCGGAGGAACTCGCTTTGTGACCCTCTTCAGCTACACACCACATGAAAACGCATTGAGCGCAATTGAAAACATCAATGGCCGTAATGTCGGCAACGAATCGACTCACACCGGCGACCTTTTTCAGCAGGGGCAGCTATCACAAGTGATCGTGGATGTCCGCAAAGACAACGTCACAATGCGAGTCGATGGCCGCACAATTGTCGACTGGACAGGCTCAATCAATCAACTGTCGCTATCAGACTATTGGCAAACGCCGGACCAGCAGTCGCTGTTCATCGGGACTTACGACTGCCGGTACCGGTTTTACCGCTTGAGTTTGCAACCGCTCTCCGCTTCACCATGATAGCCGGGGTGAAGCTGTTGTTTCGAGCCCGTGCCCTGAGGGCATCGGCAAAACGGGGAAGCCGCACGAATTAATTGTTCTGCGAACTCGTCGGCTGAGACTCGAGGCCAACCGTGTTAACGGCGATCACTTCATACGTGTGCTTTTGGTCCGGCGTTGCGGTGGCGTCCTCGTAGACCATTGGCACCAACGGTTGCGTCGGCGTATCGCTGTACTGGAGATTCTGAAAGATTGGCCGACCATAAGGATTCTTGCCCTGCTCTGGAACAGTGGCCAGCGGTTGGCCGTCTCGCTTGATGACAAACTTCGCTAAACCACTTTGCAGGTCCGCTTCGGCGTCCCATTGAATCCGGTTTCCTTCAACGCGGACATTTGTCGGGGCCGGGGGCGGAGTGGAATCTTCGATCTGAGTGTCTTTGACGTACTGCATCCAGAGTTGGGCGATCCGTTGACTGGGAAGCCAGGACCTCGTCAGTGGATCCCCTTCGAACTTCTCGCCAAGGATGGCCTGCGTTCCAGTCGGTTCGGCGAGCCACGCGGAGTCCGTGGGCATGGGCCGCAACTCGTCACCCATCGACTTCGGAAGCCGAGCTGTCAAACAGGCATCCAGCCAGGGGATGGCCAAGTAACGCTGGTTCCCGCATTCATGAGCGGACAAAGGATCCACCGCGACGGCGATCAATCCCCCTCGGGAGCGAACGGCAGAAAAAAACTTTTCATTGGCTGGCCAGACTCCCGCGAACCGGCCATCTTTGACCGTCACCCCTTCTTTCGTTCCGGGGTTACACATCATGGGCACTCCGAGTGCCACCTCGGGTAGCGTGTGAGCTTTGATCGACGGACGATCTGGGTTTGCTTCCAACAGTGGCACCCCCGATCTCAGCCACGCGGCGGCGACGCGCTCGGGATGGATCAACACCATCCCTCCGGCCCAATGTCCCCCCCCGCTATGCCCCCACAATGCCCAAGGAACGGTTGCCAGTTCGGGATGTCCCGACTGCTTCCCCAAGTCGACGAGACATCGTTGAAAGGCTTCGCTGGAGCCGTTGCGGGGATCGCACCACATCTGGCAATCCGCGTCTTGTGGTTGCTCGTACGAAGGAGCCAGAAGTGCGCAGTCATGTTTCTTCGCAAGGGCTTGCCAATGGAGATCAAAGGCGCCCGTCAAACCGGACTTGCAGGAGCCTTCACCACAACCATGTTGATGGACGACCACTCCCCGAAGCGTCTCCACGCTCGGCGGAATCCAGATTGTGTAATTCGCCGAAAAGATCAACTTCGCGGGTTCATCCGACGCCTCATACCGGACCCGATAGTAAGGCGGCTTCGCTTCCGGAAACACATCATAAGGCGGCTTTTGCGCAACGGCAGGGTTGACGCCCATCAACAACAAGGTCGACCAAACAGCAATCCGCCAGACATTTCCACTCATTCGATGATCCTCTTTGAGTCCCGTTTTCAGAAAGTCTGGCTTGACGTCACAGAATTTGGAAGCGAGCGGAATCTTCGCAATCCGGAGAGACGGCAACTTGATGATTGCATCGATCTTCGAACTCGGGCTGCCCGAAGGGCACCGACGAAACGGTCGTGCGTCACCAGAATTTCCACCAAGACGTCATTGTTGCTTCCGGTAGTTTCAATCGTTCGCACCAGCGTTCAATCTCCTCGCGCGACAACTCGTCGACGATGCGGACGTTCGGCATTCGCGCGTGCAGAATCGGGCCGAAGAAACCGGAGTCCCAGGTTCGTGACTGCAAAATGGGACTCCACAGGAGCAAGACCTGTTGGCCATCGACCTCGGGAATGGCGGCCGGACTCATCTCTCCGAAGACCGATGCCTGCAACTCCGGTTGAGGATGGGGCCCGATGCCATAGTGCCACCAGGCCCGGTCGTAAGCCTGCCCCTGTGATTCTCCGGAGGCAATGGCCAGGACTTGCGGGTCTGGACGTTCCGCTCCCGGCATTTTCCCGGCGAGGCAGCCTTGTAGCAGCGTGAACAGATGAAAGCAATTCGCGAGATTGTCGTACCGGATGCGGTACCCTGTTCGCCGCTCCGCGTGGATCACGATCAATTCGCCGGACACCTGTTGAAAGAGCGCTGCGACCCACATCGCTCCGATCGAATACGGCTCCGCCCGCTCCAACGCCGCATGCAGGTCTTCATTCTGCGAGAACTGATCCACTTGCTCGTGAACCGACAAATGGGCGACGGCCGCCCGTCCCAGCATCTCTAACCCTTCTAGGATCTCCGCATCGAGCGACGGAGGCTCTTCTTCAACGGCCTCATCCTCTGTCCCCTCTGGTAACTCAAGAGCGTGACACCAGCGGACCATTGCTTGGAGGATCGGGACCGTCGTCGGCTCCGGCGAGGCACCCGACTCCACCCCGGCGCCCAACCAGACAGCAATCGCCCCGGCTCCTGTCGCGGAGTCAATCGCGGGCAACCGCGACGCGACCGCCAGTCGTGCCTCCGAGACATTCTCTAGCGCTGCCAACTGATTCAACGCTTCGCGAAGATCGTCACTGAAACCCGATCCACGTTGTTGAGACGCCGCTTCCAATACTCGAAACACTGTTTCGTTCAGTTCAGCCATTCCACCGAGTTCCCAATCACTTTATTTCAACTGATGTGAAATCCCTTCATCGCTTGAGAGTCTTGCATCGGAACGGCGACTGCAAGTCGGATCGAGCGCTGCAAAAGTAGGGTTGTGGCATTCCTTTCATCGACCTGTCTTTTCTCTGCCTGGTTCCTTGGCTGGCACCAACGTGAGACATGGACAACAATCGCCCTAAGACTTTCCGTGAATGTTCTGTTTCCCTTTCAATCCGCGAACGAGTCGAAATGTTTCGTTTTCCCTTCTTTGCCATTCTTGCTGTCACAATCGTGGCGATCCCGTCCTTGATCTCCGCGCAGAAGAATGAAGCCGTCCCCACGCGATTTCGGCAGAATCCCCAGGACGCCCGAAACACGACGACGGGAGAGGCTCCTCCCCCTCGTGATCCCGAATTCGAGCAGTACGCGCTCTTTGAGAACACGGCTCCTCGCGCCGCGGAGACCGCCCCAGTCGCGACCACGCTCCCCCTGGACCTCCAGCCAGGAGAGAGAATCGCATTCATTGGAAATGGCCTTCTCGAACAATCCCAATGGGCCGGCTATTTCGAATCGTTTCTCCATCAGCGGTATCCGGAACACCAACTTGTCATCCGGAACTTCTGCTGGTCGGCCGACACTCCCGATCTGCAACCCCGACCGGAGAACTTCGCTGATTTGGACCAGCATTTGACTCACTACAAGATTGACGTGATCTTCGCGTCCTACGGCTTCAACGAATCCTTCGCTGGCGAACCGGGACTGCCGAAGTTCCGTGAGGCCCTGAGCCGGCATTTATCAATGCTCAAACGTAAGGCCTTCAACGGGAAGACTGGTCCGCGCATTGTCCTGCTGTCTCCGATTGCCAACGAGAACGTCGAGCGAGTTCCTGCTGGCCAACTCAATAATGAAAGCCTCCGTCTTTACACCGATGCCATGCGTGAAGTGGCCAACGAGCAGCAGGTAGGATTCGTCGATCTCTTCTCCCCCACGCTTGAAGCAATCGCTCAAGCTGACAAGCCACTGACGAAAAATGGGGTCCATCTCAACGACCGGGGCTATGAAACGTTCGCCCGCGCGGTGTATCGGCAGACGTTTGGCGAGGACGCATCGGCGGTGAATGAGCAACTTCGTGAGGCGATCGTCGATAAGAACCGTCAGTTCTTTCGGCGGTACCGGCCCGTAAACACCTTTTATTACACCGGTGGACGGAACAAGGACTACGGCTACCTCGACTTTCTGCCGGCAATGAAGAACTTTGAACTGATGGTCGAATCCCGCGAGGAACGGATCTGGAACGTCGCCCAGGGCCAAAACGTTCCCGAACAGCCAGATGACAGCCAACTCCCCGAGTTGCCGCCGACGGTTCAGAGCCGGGGAGCGAATGAATGGTTGTCAGCCGAAGAGGAACTCAAAGCCTTTCAAGTCGATCCCAGATTCGAGGTCACGCTCTTTGCTGGAGAGGAAGAATTCCCCGAACTCGCGGCGCCGATTCAGATGCGCTGGGATTCCCGGGGACGGCTGTGGGTCAGTTGTTCGACCACATACCCGCACGTCTATCCGGGAAATGAACCGAACGACAAGATCATCATCCTCGAAGACACCGA